>NZ_JBHVWC010000021.1:0-125636 GCF_042882445.1 Kitasatospora sp. NPDC058218
CGATCAACCTCATCCGCCTCGACGCCTGGCTCACCGGCACACCACTCGGCAAGACCCGGACCTCACATCTCACCGCACTCAACCTGGCAGCCTGATCCCCGGCCCGTTTTGCGGATTTCCCAACGGAGCCAGCCAGCAGGGGGATTCGGGCACCCAGGCCCGGATCGCGAACACCCACAGGGCTGCCAGCGCGCTGGCCATGGTCACGACGTGCCAGCCCATCCCGGACAGTGCCTGCGTGACACCCACGGCGGCGAGAACGCGCTCGCCAGCGCCACGGAACCGTACGAGCCGAGGCTCCACAGGCACACGGCCCGCCGCCCCATGCGGTCGGCCACCGGCCCCCAGACCAGCGAGCCGGGGATCATGCCGAGGGCCACGGCCGACAGAACCCACCCGATCCGGCCGGTGTCGAGCGCGAAGGCGTCACCCAGGTCGGCGGACACGTAGACCAGCGCGAGCTGTTCCCACGATTCGATGACGAAGGCCATGAACAGGGCGAGGGCGATCATCACGTGGGCCCTCCCGAACGGCATGCGTTCGAAGTAGGCACCCACGGGCTCGGCGCCGCCGACCCCATCCGGGACTCCGGCGACTCCGAACTGTACTGAGACTGCGCTCATCGGCTGCCCTCCTGGCACTGGTACCGACATGCACACCATCGGACGCGGTGTGAATGCGAGGCACCATAAACAGGGCACCACAGCCGGAACGGTGCTCCGGGCACAGCAGCCGGAGTCCCAAGTGTGCCCACAGCACGGGCAGCCGGCACCGCGACGGCGACGGCGACGGCGACGGCGACGGCGACGGCGACGGCGCGGGACGGCCGCACCCTGGACAACGATGCCCATCGCACCGCCGAAGACAGCCCTGGCACCTACCTTCCCGGTTCCCGGACGCGTTGACCCGATGGCCGCGCTTGCAGCCCAGCCGGTAGTCCGGCGTGAGCGCCTGGCGCAGCCGCCGGTCGCGGACTGCGAGCCGCAGGTGCGCGCGGGCTCCCACCTCGATCAGGCGGGCGAGTGGCGGGTGACGAAAGGCGAGGCCGAAGCCCTCCTGCAGCGCGTACTGCCCGGCGCGCAAGGTGCCGCGGGCACCGGGCACGTGGTCCAGAAACCGGTTGAACGGCGCGGGCACCGGCAGGTCGGGTTTGGGGAGCACCCACTGGGCGGTCCGCTGGAAGAGGTGGACGGTTGCCGCGCGGGCCGCGATGGCGGGGACGATCTGGACGGCGGAGGCGCCGCTGCCCACCACTGCCACCCGACGCCCGGTCAGGTCGACGGTCTGGTCCCACCGGGCGGTGTGGAGCACGGGCCCGGTGAACTCCTCGATCCCGGGGACGTCGAGGTGGCGCGGGATGTGCCACGGGCCGGTGGCCAGGACCAGTACCGCGGCGCTGTAGGGCCCGTCGCTGGTCTCCAGCAGCCAGCGCCCGGCCGCCGGATCCCACCGGGCTCCCCGCACGTCCACTCCGCACCGCAGCACGTCGCCGAGCCCGTACGGCTCGGCCGTCGTCCGCAGATACGCATGGATCTCCCGCTGCCCGGCGAAGACCCTGCTCCAGGCGGTGTCCGGGGTGGACGAGTAGCTGTAGAGCGTCGAGGGCACATCACAGGCGCAGCCCGGGTAGGTGGTCTCCCGCCACGTGCCTCCGAGCTGCGGCCCCTTCTCCAGAAGGAGCACGTCTCGCAGCCCTGCCTGCCGCAGCCGGATGGCGGCGCCGATACCGGAGAACCCTGCTCCGACGACCACGACACGCACGTCCTTGCTTCGGAACCGGTGTGCAGCCGGATCTGCGCCGTGCTCTTGGGCCCACTGCGTGGCGACCGTGCGGGTGCGTGGTGCGGTGGGCTGGACCGGACAGCTGAAGATCGTTACCCGTCGTGCCGTCCGCGCGTTGGACACGGTCGGCAGTGTCTTCGCTCGCCGGACGTGATCGGACGGATTCGTGACTCAGCTCCTGAAAGCCCGGATTTCGCGGCCGTGCTTCCCGCACGCCACGGCCCTGCCGGCGGCACGGGCAGAAGCACTGTTTCGGCAGGTGCGGGTCGTCCACGACCGGGGGGCTGCGCTGTGACCGACCCGGGCCGGGCCGATGCGCCCGCACCACCGTCCAGGCTGCCGTCGTTGACGGGAGTTCGCTTCGTCCTCGCGCTGGCGGTGGTGCTGAGCCACATGGCCCATGTCTCCGGGCTGTTCGACGGGCCGCTGCAGATGGCTCTCGGAGCGCTCGAGCCGCTGGCAGCCGCCGCTGTGACGGGCTTCTTCATCCTGTCGGGCTTCGTTCTGACGTGGGCCCACCGGGCCGGGGACCGGCCGCGGGCGTTCTGGCGGCGGCGCTTGTGGAAGATCTTCCCCAACCACGTGCTGGCCTGGGCACTCGCGGTGGTGTTCTTCGCGTCCACCGAGGCCGGACAGGTACTGACCATGCGAACCGGCCACAGTCCGGGCGCCGCTGCCGCCAACCTGCTCCTGCTGCAGGCCTGGGTTCCGGACGCGGACTGGTTCTTCAGCCACAACACCCCGGCCTGGTCGATCTCCTGCGAGGCGTTCTTCTACGCGCTGTTCCCCGCCCTGCTGGTGCTGGTCCGGCGGATCCCCGCGCACCGGCTGCGGGCGGTGTGGGCGGGCACGGTCCTGGTCATCCTGGCCCTGCCGCTCATCTCCCTCACGATCGCCGGGCCGGTGCTGTACGAGTGGCTGCCCGTCAACGAGAACAGCCTGTGGTTCGGCTACGTCCTGCCACCCGTCAGGCTGCCGGAGTTCGTTCTCGGCATCGTGACCGCGAGGCTGCTGCAAACCGGCTGCCTGCCCCGGCCGACCCGCGTGTGGACGCGTGTGCTGCCGACGGCCGTGCTGATCTCGGTGCCGTTCCTGCCGCCCCAGTACGCGCTGGGCGCGGCGATGGCCGCTCCCATGGCGGTGGTGATCGCCGGGCTGGCCCTCGCCGATGTCGAAGGCCGCTCCGGGCGCCTGGCCGGGCCGGCCGCCGTCGCGTTGGGTGATTCCTCCTACGCCCTCTACCTCATCCACTTCCCCCTCCTACTGATCGCCCGCCGGCTGCTGGGCGTCGGGCACACCTTCACGGCCTGGACGGGCTTTTCCGTCGTCCTCGCCCTCACAGCCCTGTCCGCGGGCGCCGCCCGGGTGGTCCATCGCTGCTACGAACTCCCCCTCACCCTCGCCTGGAGCCGGCCCGCCTCGCGCATCCCGGGACCCACCGCGCTCCCGGGCCCTGCCCGGCCGCGCCAGGAGCAGCCGGCCGAGCCCTTCGAGAGCAAGGTTGAGAGGACCCACCGGGCATGACACCGGGGTGCTCGCCCCGAAGACGGATGTCGGGTCCGAGTACCCCCTCAGAGGCGATCGGACCCGACATCCGCCTTCGTCCTCGTCGAGGCGGACGGCCCTTGGCCGAGCGGGCGGGGAAACTGCGGGCTGCCGACGTGGGCCGGCGGGGTGTTCGCGCGGGTCCGGGCTGTCTCAAGGATGGGGGACGGCTCGCAGGCGTAGCGCAGGACGGCCCCCAGTGCGTGGGTGGCGGCGCGGTGGAGCAGGCCGAGGGCCGGGCCGGGGCGGTCGAGATCCAGCTGCTGCGCGGCCCAGTCCGGTAACAGGGCGCCCGCGCCGTTCAGGAGGACGCGCAGGGCCGCGCGCTCCAGAGGGTCTCTGCCCAGGCCGCGCAGGAACCCGACGGTGGCCAGGCCCGCGTCACTGGGCGCCAGTTCGCTGCGGACGGACGCCAGGTAGGAGCGGACGTCCGCCATCGAGGCGGGGACGGCGGTGGCGCCAAGGTGTTCGGCGAGGACAGCCGTCTCGCGGAAGTAGCGGTCGCACTGGGCAGTCGTCAGCCGGCGGCCGCCGTAGGCCTGGTGGCCGGCCAGGAAGCACCTGGTCTCGGCGACGTGCACCCAGGTGAGCAGCGCCGGATCCCCGGCCGCGTACGGGCGCCCGTCCGGGGCCGCCCCCCGGACCCGGTCGTGACGGCGGCGGACGCGGGCGAGGGCCGCCCGGGCCTCACGGCTCGGCCCGAAGCTGGTCACCGCGATGAAGCCGGCGGTCCGGTTGAGACGGCCGACCGGATCCTGCCGGTAGACGGAGTGCTGGTCCACGCCCGCGACCGCCAGCGGGTGCAACGTCTGCAGGAGCAGGGCTGCCAATCCGCCCGTGAACATCCCCAGCATGTTGCTGTGGACGCGCCAGACCATGCTGTCCGGGCCGAACAACCCCGGATCGCCCGCGGGCTGCTGCAAACGCGCGAGCTGCAGACTCTCGCCGTACACGGTTGCGTCGACACGAGCGCGGATCCGCTCCGCCAGTACCGTAGCCCTGCGCACCAACGTCCCCATCCCCCGACAGCGGAATCCGCGAAACAGCGGGCCGCTCGAACCCGTCGAGCAGCACACCAAGATCAACGCCAGGAGGCGAAGGGCGTTACGGCCACCGGCCTGCCGAACCTCGAGCACGAGGTCCGGCAGGCCGGATCGCGTCGACCCTGCACCGTGCCGGCCGGACCACGGGCAGACAGGTTGCCGGCCCTCGCCGACAGGACGGTCAGACCCGCCGCACCCCGCGCCAGCCGGCCGTGACGCCACTGCACAGCGACGTCATGACCCGCGAAGTCGTCATCACCGGCGAGACCACCCTGCGCACCGCCTGCCAGAACGACGGCCGGACGGTGCTCGAAGCGCAGTACGACGACGCCGACGAATCTCCGCCGTCGAGGTAGTTCCGGCGCAGTTCGCCATGGGGCCCGAAGAAGATCCTGCCCGCGAGGCGGCGGGGCAGCGCAGGCCCCACCGGAGGCGGAGCAGTCGGCGGCGGCAGCCACGGCGGCTCCCACAAGCCCCACGCCGGCCCGGTCGCCAGCGGCGGCCAGGACGGCGACCAGGAAGGCGCTGTGACCCGGGCGCCTGCATGGTCGTTGTCACCGAGCGCGTCCCGCGACTCCCCGGCCGGACTCGGAAGCTGCCGGGGGCCGGCTCGCGGGCGGGACGGCTACGGGCATACCTCTGGAGCGGACAAGCTGTGAATGAGCAGACAAGCGGTGCCGGTTGGCCGGCCAGCGTACTGGTGACAGGTGCGACCAGCGGGATCGGCCTGGCCACGGTATTGCTCCTGGCCCGCCAGGGCCGGCAGGTGATCGGGACGGCCCGCTCCCAGGACAAAGCCGACGCGCTGGCCCGCACTGCCCGCGACCAAGGCCTGGCGCTGGACGTGGTGGTCATGGATCTCACTGATCCGGCATCCTGCCGCAAGGCCGTCGCGGAAGTGGCCGACCTCACCGACGGCGGCCCCCACGCGCTGGTGGCCAACGCCGGTATTCCGCTGACGGGTGCGATCACCGACCCGTCGGAGGACCGGATCCGCGAGATCATGGAGGTCAACGTCGTCGGCACGCTGCGCATGTGCACGCTGGTACTGCCCTCGATGCGCCGGCGGGGCCGGGGCCGGATCGTGGCCGTCTCCTCCGCCTCCGCGCGGATCCCGGCGCCGATGAGCGGCTGGTACAGCGCCAGCAAGCACGCGCTCAGCGCAGCGACGCACAGCCTGCGCATGGAGACCCGCCGCTACGGCGTGCAGGTGGTCCTCGTCGAGCCGGGAGCAGTCGCGACCCCGTTCTGGGCGCGGGCCCAGGACGACCTGCCCGCCCTCACCGCCACCGACACCGGTGCCTACGACCGTGTCGCGCGACTCCTCGCCCGCATCCAGCGCTCGGCCGGCGGCCCGCAACCAGTGGCCCGCACCATCGCCAGGGCTCTGAGCGCCCCGCGCCCGCGTCGCAGGTACACCGTCGGCCTCGACGCCCACCTGGGCACCGCCTTGCAATACGCCACGCCCCTGTGGCTCAGCGACCACCTCAAGAGCCGCCTGTTCGCCCTCCACACCCCGGCCGCCACTGCCCCCGCCCCGGCCGGGCAGACCAGCGACGGGTGAGACCTCCATCCCGTCTACCGGGAGCTGGGCATCGTCCTGAGCGACCAGGTACGGCGCCGCTTCGATGAGGTCGAGGCCTTCCATCAGTCGATCGTGCGTAACCGTCGGCGTTTCCTGGACGAGGAAATCCACGAGCTGACCGAACGGCTGGCTGACCGCCGGGCCGAACGCGCCCGGCTTGGCGAGGAACAAGCACGCCTCCTGCGCGCTCTGGCCGAGGGCGGAGCCCTGGAGGCCCCAACGGCGCCGCAACAGGTCCTCGCCCGGGAAGAGGCTGCTCCACAAGCTCTGCGGCACCGCTTCGAGGCCGCCCAGACCCTTGAGTCCAGCTCACGGCAGATCACGACCAAGCGCATCTAACTCCAGCAGGCCGTGGAGACCGACCTCGACGAGCGCGGCCGGCAACGGCGCGAAGCGACCGAGCTCTTCTCCCGTTTCGCCCAGGCCCTCTACGGCACCCGCAGTGCGTTTCTGGCCATCGAGGCAGGACGCGAGAGCCTCACCATCACCCCGCGCATCGACAGCGACAACAGCCGCGGCATCGGCAGGCAACATGGCCTCGGCTTCCTGTGCCGCCGGTCCTGGGCGTTCCCGGACCGGTTCGCAAGGCAACCGAACTCAAGAGCGGCGGAGCTGGAGCTGGCCTCGACAAGCGCGCAGTACCGGGACCCAGCACCACCCGACCCCCACCGATTCCTGCCCAGAATGCGCGACCGAGGTGGTCTCCGACGTCCTCGTGATGGTCCAGATCGTCTACAACGTGCTGTTCCTGACGGCGGCCGCCAGTGCGTTCGGTCAGCACCTGCGCAGCCGGGCGGCGGCGCGCACGCACCGGGAAACCGGCGCCTCGCCGCCCGGGAGCGGTACGGCCGACCAGGCTTGACCACTCATTGCCTGCCGGCCGTCAGGTCGGTTCAGCTCTTGCGCGCCGGGCCCGTCTCGGTGCCCGGGAGCCGCTTGCGTTCGGGCGCCGACCTGAGCCTGACCGCACGGCGGGTTCTGTGGACGCGTGTCCCCGACGATCCGCTCCGACCGCTTCCGTCCGGTGTAGTGCGACCCTGTCCGGCGGCATGGTGATGGTCGCAGACCGGGCAGACGCGCCGCTTCCACCGGGAGGGCCACCACGGGTCGCCGCTCGGCACCGGGCCCCGGCCCGTCGACTCCATGAGCCCGGTCGGCCGGCCGCACAAGGTCAGCCTGCCGGCGCCGTCGGATCCTGCAGTGGCGGCGTGCACGCGGACGACGGCCACGTCCGGAAGGTCCCTGGTGGACGGTCCACAGATCCGGACGTTGGAAGGAACGTCCAACTCCAGCAGTGCTATGAGGTCCATCGCCCCACCCTCCCCTCTCCGTCCGCGGACAGCACTTCGGCGGGCAATCGGCCCAGTGCGCCCACCGCGTCACGCCCGCACGGGCGGGACATTCCCGGGTCTCACCCTCGGCAGATGATGCGGGGTCCGTCCCTCGGCCGGAGGCTTGTCCGGAGAAGACAGGCGGTGCCGAGGCCCCTGTCGGCCACGCGAGGAGCAGCGTGCATGACGACCGACTACAAGAAGAACGCCCGGCGGCTGCGCAACGCGGTGGAGCCGGTGGCGGCCGGGGTGTACTTCGCGCCGGAGGCGCACGCGGCGTACGAGGCACTCGGCTTCGACCCGAGCCCGGTCTCCCAGGACGGCGTGGCCCGCCCGGAGATGAAGGCGTACCCGCCTGCAGGTCTCGCATCCCCGGACCTCGGCCGGGCGCAGGCGACCATCTGTCGCAGCGCAGGGGCGAGGACCTGGCCGGACACTTAGGGTGATGACCTGCGCTCTCTGCGTGAGGTGCGGCGGCGTGGCCAGGGCACCGGATGCGTTTCTCGGTGCTTCCGCCGGGTCGATGTTCGACGTCCGGCGTGAGGAGTGCTGATGGTTCAGTGGGCCGTGGTGGTCGCGGGTGGCGTGGTCGTGGGCTACGGGGCGCTGTCGCGGCGTCTGTCGACGACGGTGCTCTCCGCTCCCCTGGTGTTCATGGCCGTCGGGCTGGCGATCGGCCCGCTGGGCCTGGAACTGCTGGACCGGGCCGACGATCCGGAGTTCACCAGCCTGCTACTGGAGAGCGCCCTGACGCTGCTGATCTTCGCGGACGCGGCGGCGATCCGCCGCCGTGACCTGCGCACGGAGGGGTTCCTGCCGCTGCGGCTGCTCGCCCTCGGACTGCCGGCCACCGTCGCGCTGGGGTGGCTCCTGGCCTGGCCCCTGCTGCCCGGCCTGGACGTGTGGGAGCTGGCCCTGGTCGCCATCATCCTGGCGCCGACGGACTCCGCACTCGGACAGCAGGCGTTCTCCAACAAGAAGGTCCCGCCACTGATCCGCGGCGGCCTGGGCGTCGAGTCAGGACTCAACGACGGCCTCGCCCTCCCGTTCTTCGTCCTGGCCCTGGCCGCGGCGGGCGAGGGCCACGATCATCCGGGCGTCGTCGAGACGTTCCTGCGCGCGCTGCTGCTGAGCGGCGCCATCGGGCTCGCGGTCGGCTGGGCCGGGGCGTACGTGCTGCGCTGGTCCGTCGACCGGGGCTGGAGCACCACCGACTGGCGACAGTTCCTGACGATCGCCCTCCCGGTCGTCACCTACGTACTGTGTGTCGCGGTCGACGGCAGCGGCTTCATCGGCGCCTGGGCCGCTGGCCTGGCCTTCGGCGTCGGCTCGCGCAGGGCACAGACCACCCGGGCCGGCGGCGTGAGCAACCCGGATCCCGCCCGGAACACCCGGTTCACCGAGCTTCTCGGCCTGCTGCTCGCCTCGTTGAGCTTCCTGGTCTTCGGGGCGATCATCCTCGGCCCCGTCCTTGAACACCTGACGTGGTGCACGGTCGTCTACGCGCTGATCAGCCTCACCGTCGTCCGGATGCTGCCGGTCGCGCTCTCACTCATCGGCACGGGCCTACGTCCGGCCTCCGTCGCCTACATCGGCTGGTTCGGTCCGCGCGGACTCGCCTCCGTGGTGTTCGGCCTGATCGCCTTCGAAGAACACCTTCCCGGAACGGCACTGCTGACAGAAGTCATCGCCGTGACCGTGGGGCTGAGCATCGTCCTCCACGGCGCCTCGGCCCCCTTCCTGGGCGACCGCTACGGCGACTGGTTCGCCAGGACGCTGCCCACCGAGCCGAACCTGCGGGAGAACGCACTCGCCTCCGACTCGGCCCCGCACCGCCCCAAGGGCCTCGGAAGCGAGGCGTGACGGGGCCGCCTGAGGTTGCTGCCTGCGCACGGCCGCGCCGGTCCTCCTCGTCCTTGCGGGCGTCGGAGGACCGGCGCGGCCGTGCACCTGGACTCAGCCGACGGGGTCGACCTCGGTGGGGCGCCAGCTGCGGTCGAAGAACGACTGCCCGGGGCTGTAGAGGCGCAGGATCCCGAACCAGCCCTTGCCGGAGGTGGTCTGGATCCAGTTGCCCTCCGCGACTCCGTCGGGGCGCGTCGGCGAGAAGTGCACGGTGGTGGAGCCGTCACCACTGGCGGAGGCAGCGGGGCTGGGGTAGCTCTGGCTTCCCGAGCGGGGGTAGCGCTGCGGAGTCTTCAGCATGGATCGGGTCTGGTTGTCGTACAGGGTCACGGACCAGAACCTGCCCGCCGGGATGCCGGGCGGCAGGGTCACCTTGTAGCCGCGACCGCCGTCGAACGGCTCGCCGTTCCCGTCGAGGGCGACCATCAGGTACTGGGAGCCGACACCGGTCAGGCGCATGCACATCGCGGGCGTGACGCCGGTGGCGATGTAGAAGAACGCCACCCGGGAGTTCAGCGCCCGCCCGGTGGTCGCCGGGTAGGGCTTGACGCCTTCGGGAGTGATCTCCGGCGGGGGTACCGACCAGTCGTAGCCGCCGGTGAACAGCGGGTTGTACCAGGCGGAGCCCTCGTAGTAAGCGAAGTCTTCCTCGGGTCGGGCCTTCAGGCCGAGGGTGCGGCCGGTGGCATTGCCGATGGCCACCGCCTCCTCCAGCAGCGCCCGCATCCGCTGGTCGGGCCGGAACGTGTGGCCCTTGGCGATCCCGACGGCCCGGAACGCACCGGCGGCCTCCGGGTCCGGGGCCTCGGCGCTCTCGTCCTGGATGAGGTTGTCGAGGTGCTCGTAGAAGGTGAAGTCGTTCGGGGGGAGAGTGTTGATCGCCAGCCCGGTGCCCTCCACGAACTGGGGCGGCTCCGGTTGCTTCAGTTGGGCAAGCGGGGTCCTGCCCTGCAGGAACGCGCCCACACTCGACCCGAAGCCACCCGCTGTGTAGGGGTAGATCCGCAGGGTTTCCTTGATCCGGGCCACCGTCGGCGCAGGGTCGTCGTTCACCAGGAAACTGCGGCCGAGCACGACGGCGCGGGAGGTGGAGCAGCGGAACGCGAACAGGCCGCCCTCGGGCTCAGGGCCGTCGTAGCCGGGCGGAAGGATCGCATAGGCCCCGCCGGTGCCGCGGTCCGGGCCGGGCAGGCCGAAGTCGGTCACCCAGCGGAACCACATGTCGTCGACGGTGCCCAGACAGTCCGGAGGGACCTCCAGGACGACAGGGCCGGCCGTGAGGTCGAGGAAGCTGACGAAGTACACGGTGTCGGCATTGCCGGTCAGGAACAGCGACTGACTGTCCATCAGCCCCGAGTAGAGCAGCACGGCGTTGTCCGCGACCCCCGCCTCCAGGAAGCCGCGGCGGATCGCGTTCACCGACACCCCCGGCAGCCCGGCGAGGTAGGCGTCCACGCCGTGCATCAGATCGAGATGGTCGAAGACCTTCTCGCCGGTGGCGGCGTCGGGGATGCCGTCGCGGAAGCTCAGTGTGCCAAGGCGGGTCTGGACGGCCTCGGGCGTGGACACCGACGCCGGGGCCTCCTGAGAAGATTCGCTCATCTCTCCATCGTGCGGGCACCCCGGACACCCTGCACCCGCGGCTCGAGCACGGGAGCCGGCGTCCTACGCGGCCGCCCCGGCGCTGCGACGGCGTGGGCGGTCATCGCACCGTCGGTCGACGTGGGCAGCTACCGGCCCCTGGCAAGGCAGCCGCTCGGCGTTGGCCTTGCACCACGCCGGTCCCAACCACCTGGCGCGGTCGGCGCACAACCGGCACCGCCGGTCACAAAGCCCGGCCTTACCGACACGCGAACGGCCGACGACTTCCAAGAACGGGCCCGCCCGCTACGCAACGCCAGCGAGCCGATCGCGGCCGACGTGCGCTTCGCCCACGAGGCATACCAGGCACTGGGGTTCAACGGCAGCCCGGTAGGGCGGTCGCCCTCGCCCTGTCCGAGCTGGGCATCACGCGCCCGGCGCCGGAAGAGTCGCAGGCGTGAGCTCCTACGACGACGCGATCGCCATCGGCGCGGGCAACGCCAGGCGGACCGCCGCCACCACCCGACGTCTCAGACCGGTCCCGAGCTGCGGGAGACCGACTGGAATCCGCTATCGATTCATGACAGCCGTGAAGTGACCATTCGTCATACATGGATGAGAAGACGGCACTCCAGTCGCCTTTCATGCTCACGACGACCCAGCCGAGCTTCTCGGCCTTGGCCAGGGACGTGTCCGCCGCCTTCGTGTAGGCGTACTCGCGTTCCGCGTCGTCGTGGCTGATCAGCAGGGCGAACGAGGCGGTGGTGAGCATCTCGATGTCCACATCGGCGTTGCCGGCGGCGAACAGCGGCAGGCGTCCGGTGTGGGCGTAGATGTGCTCGGGCTTGCCGGCGCCCAGGGCCAGTCCGCCGAGCATCCGGTCGGTCCGTACGATCCGGCCGTCGGTGTACTCGTATGCGGGCGCCGTCCCGATGACGTTCTCCTTGGGCAGGCCCCAGATCTCCTCGGCGAACACGCGCATGAAGTCCCGACCGCCGCCGGAGCAGACGAACACCCGGAAGTCGTGCGCCTTGAGGTAGTCGAAGAGTTCGAGCATGGGCCGGTACACCAGGTCGGTGTAGGCGACGCCGAATCTGGGCTGCTTGACCGTCTCGGCCCATCGGCGTACCTGGGCTTCGAACACGTCCGGCGTGGTTCCCGCCCAGGAGCGGGCCGCCGCGCTCTCCAGCGAGGACACGGCGTCGGGGTCCTGGGTCACCAGCCCCTCGAAGAAGGCCGGGTCCCGCTCGACGATGGCCTTGTACGGCTGACGTTCGGCCAGCGACGGGTTCTCTCGCGCTTCCTGGGACCAGACCCTCAGCAGGAAGTCGAACTGTGGGGGCGCCGGCTGCTCCACCCACAGGGTGCCGTCGTTGTCGAACGCCGCGATCCGGTCCGCCGGCGGCACGAATGCCGCGCCGGGCCGGGTGACCGACTCTACGAACTCCACCACCGCGCGCCTGGAGCCGCTGTCACGCCAACTGGGGAGGTCCACGCCTGTCATCCCATCACCCATCTTGTCCTTGTCTCGTGCTTTGTCCTTCTCTCGTGCCGGCCGTGCAGGGCGCCCGCTCTGCCACCCCGCGCGCGTGAGCCGTCGATCTCCGGGGCAGGGGCCGCCGCTGGACGTGGTGGGGCCGGGGCACGCCGGGTTCGGCATGCCCCGGGCCCCGTCGGCGGTGCCGTCATTCGCGGGAGAGCATGGCGGCGGCTTCGCGTTCGAGGTCGATGAACGCCTCGCCGCTGACGTCGATGGCCACCCGGTCGATCGTTCCGCCGGTGAAGGGCCAGGGGCGGGTGCCGGGGTAGTCGTCGGTGACAGCGTCGCCGCTGTCGCGGCCGACGTTGAGGCCCTCGCCCGCGATGCTGAACTTGCCGGGCTGGGTCCTGATCCGGCCCTCGCCGACCTTGCGGTCGCCGTAGTAGAGGCTGAGCGTCCCGCGGGCGGTGCCGGGCGGGTCCTCGCCGTCCTTGTCGAAGGACGCCGCCAGGATCAGGTTGGCGCCGGTCGGCAGGTCCTCGGTCGCGCTGATCCGCTGCTCCTCGCTGCCGAGGAAGTTGTAGACGTAGTGCAGCCGGTTGTCCTTGACGTACAGGGCGTGTCCGCCGAACCGGCCTCCGTGGGAGAAGAGCACGCCCTCCGCGCCCGGGCCGGGCAGGTCGACCAGCGCGCCGATCGAGTAGGAGCGACCGCGGACGGCGACCGCGACCGACTCGGGGACCTCCGCGCCGCCGGGACGGTACACGTAACGGTTGCGCGGCGGGGCGAGCTGGGGGCGCGGCGTGGTGATGATCTCGACGGCGGAGCGGTCGTCGAGCGGGAACGCCTGATGGGCGCCGGCCTCGTGGAACCACAGGCCGACCAGTTCGGCGAGCCTGGCGGGTTCCTCGGCGGCGAGGTCACGGAGTTCGGCCCGGTCCTCCTCGGTGTGGTAGAGCTCCCACGTGTCCTCCGGGAAACGGCCCCACCCGCTGATCGCGGGGTGGGTGGTGACAGCCTTCCAGCCGTCGTGCCAGACGCCCCGGGTTCCGAGCATCGAGTAGAACTGCGTGTGCTTGGCCGTCGGGATACTTCCCGTGTCGAAGCTGTAGCGCATGCTCACGCCCTCGAGCGGGCGCTGGGTGAAACCCTTCACCGTGTCGGGGAGTTCGATGCCGAGGCAGTCCAGCAGGGTCGGCACCACGTCGACGGCGTGGTGGTACTGGTCTCGGGTCTCACCACGGGCCTTGATGCCGGCCGGCCAGGAGATGACGCACGGGTCGCAGGTGCCGCCGTTGAACGAATAGCGTTTCCACATCTTGAACGGGGCATTGAAGGCCATCGCCCAGCCGTTCGGGTAGTGGTTGTAGGTCCTGGTGCTGCCGAGTGCATCCAGCAGGGTCAGATTCTCGGCCAGGTCGTCCGGGACGCCGTTGGCCATCTTGTTCTCGTTGACCGAGCCGTTCGGACCACCCTCGCCGCTCGCACCGTTGTCGGAGACCACCACGATGATGGTGTTCTCCAACTGCTCGGAGCGTTCCAGGTAGTCGAGCAGACGGCCGATCTGGTCGTCGCAGTGCGACAGGAACCCCGCGTACACCTCCGCCATGCGGGCGAAGAGCCGCTGCTCGTCAGCCGAGAGGGAGTCCCACGGGCGGGTGTAGTCCATCGGCGGGAACGGCTGGCCGTCGGGGCCGCTGCGGGTCTCGGGGGTGCCGATCGGGTTGAGCGGCGGCAGTTCGGTGTTCTGCGGGACCAAGCCCATCGCCTTCTGCCGGGCCAAGGTCTCCTCCCGCAGCACCTCGTAGCCGGCGTCGAACCGGCCGCGGTAGCGCTCGGCCCACTCCCCCGGCACCTGGTGCGGAGCGTGCGCACACCCGGGCGCGTAGTACAGGAACACCGGCCGGTCCGGGGCGATCGCCTTCACGTCGTCGATGAACTCCAGGGCCTTGTCGGTGATGTCGACACCGAAGTGGTAGCCCTCCTCGGGAGTGGACGGCTGCTCGACGGGGTGGTTGTCGTGCACCAGGTCCGGATACCACTGGCTGGTCTCCGCCCCGAGGAAGCCGTAGAAACGCTCGAAGCCGCGAGCCACCGGCCAGTTGTGCTTGCTGGACGCCAGGTTCATCTCATCCTCGGCGCACAGGTGCCACTTGCCGACCAGGGCCGTGCTGTAGCCGCGCTCGACCAGGATCTCGCCGAGATTGGCGCATTCCGGCGGGATGTGCCCGTTCCCGCCGGGGAAGCCGACCGCCGCCTCGCTGATGCAGGCCATGCCGTTGGTGGTGTGGTTGCGGCCGGTCAGCAGGCACGAACGGGTCGGGGAGCACAGCGCGGTGGTGTGCCACTGGCCGTAGCGCAGCCCGTTGGCGGCGATCCGGTCGATGTTCGGCGTCTCGATCGGGCCGCCGTAGCAGCCCATGGCGCCGAAGCCCACGTCGTCGAGCACGATGTACAGCACGTTCGGTGAGCCGGGCGGGGCCTTCGGCTGCTCGTACGGGCCCCAGTCCGGGACCGAGTCACGGATGTCCAGGTTGACGACACCACGGAAAGGCTTGGCCATGGCATATCTCCTCACAGGTGGTCCGCCTCCCAGTGTCGGCGACCACGCACGCGCCCGCATCACCCGCGAAAGGTGATCTCAACCGGTGACCAGCGCGACCGGCCGAGGGCATCGGCCAGCGGGCCGCCGGACAACGGCCGGGACGGAGTGTCGGCGCCAATGCGTTCTCAAGCCGGACCGGCGCGTAGTGGGTGTGGCGTGTCGAGGCCCGCCGCGGGCCGGCTGGCGCGACGGCCCGCAACCCAGTGCAGTACGGACAACAGAGGTTCGGTGCATGCTCCGCACCGCTGCTGTGAGCTGGGCTCGGGTGCCGACATCAGAGTCGAGGTGCGAAGGCCGCCGGGCTGACCACGAAGGAGGAGATGCGCCTGGCGGGGGACGGCCTCATGCACAGGGCGGCCGGGAAGAGCGTTCCGGGGCGGGCGGTGGAACGCCGGCCACCGTAGTCAACTGAGGTACTCCGGGCTATGGTTCGGCCGGGCCTGCGCAGCGGAATCCGATGTTGCCGGTGGAGGATTCGGGCGTGTTGGGCATCCGGGCGGAGACGCGGTAGCGGCGGCAGTAGGAGGCGTGGCAGAGGTAGGAGCCGCCTCGCAGGGCGCGGGCGGTACCGGTGGGCGGGCCGGTCGGGTCCTGCCGGGGGCCGGTGGCGTGCCAGGTGGGGTGGAACCAGTCGGCGGTCCACTCCCACACGTTTCCGGTCATGTTGTGGAGGCCGTAGCCGTTGGGATCGAAGGCGTCGACGGGGCAGGTGCCGAGGTAGCCGTCCTCTCGGGTGTTGTGCGAGGGGAAGGTGCCGTTCCACACGTTCATCCGGTGCCGGCCATCCGGTCGCGGGTCGCTGCCCCAGGGGAAGGGCTGCTCCTCCAGGCCGCCGCGTGCGGCGTACTCCCACTGGGCTTCGGTGGGCAGCCGGCGTCCGGCCCAGGCGCAGTAAGCGGCCGCGTCGTTCCAGGAGACGTGCACCACCGGGTGGTTCTCCCGGCCGGTGAGATCGGAGTGCGGGCCCTCGGGGTGGCGCCAGTCCGCGCCGGGGACTTCGCGCCACCAGAGCGCGGCGGCCACCGCGCGGGTGGGCGGGAAGTCGTCGGGGAGCAGGCCGCCGAACACGAACGACGCCTGGTAGCACTCGGCGTCGGTGACGTGGCCGGTGGTTTCGGCGAAGGAGCGGAACCGGGCGTTGCTGACGCAGTGCGGATCGATGGTGAACGCACTCAGTCGAACACGGCGTACCGGCCCTTCGCCGTCCTCGGGGTAGGCGAGGGCGTCGGCGCTGCCCATGGTGAACGGGCCGCCTTCCAGGCGAACGGCCGGTACCGGAACTGTGGCAGCAGCCGCGGCGGCCGGCTCCGGCCGGGCTGACCCGGTGTCCGGCGGCCGGGCGGATCGGCCGGGGCTGCAGCAGGCGGGCCTGTCGTGCTTCATCCTGGATGGCTCTCTGACTGTTGGGCTCTGCGGCCCGGGTGTGCCTCCGGCCCGTGCGGGGGGGCGGGCGCGTCCGCTGGTGCGGGACATCGTTCGGGCCGGGCGCTCTTGCGGGGGAATTGTCCGTCAGGGGAGCGCCGACGGACGGGACAACGGTCCGGTCGGCGTGGCGGGCGGGCGGAAGAGGGCCGCCGGCAGCTGGCACCCCTGAGGTCGGACGCGTCCCGTAGGTGTGCCGCGGTGGAGGTCAGGCCCAGTGCTGGATGATCCAGCGGGCCCCCGCGCCCGGCGCCGGCGCAGCGGCACTGGATTCGTTCCGAGCGCCGATGCGGCGCAGGATGCCGCGCCCGGGCGGCCGCGGCATCCAGTTCGCGGGTCCGGCGCTGGAGGTCGAGCATCAGTCGGGGTTCAGGCCTGGGGGCACTCATGAGGCGGTCGTACGCCTCCTCCACCGCAGCGAGCGCTGCGCGCAAATCTCGCTCTGCCATGGCCGGGTGAGGTTGTGTCGCCATGTCTCCTCCTGCGTCGCGTGGCCAACGTGGCACCGTGCAACCTCCCTCCTAACGATGCCCCGGGATTCACCCGACAGGACGCGGCACATGGACACCGTCACCTTGGACACCCCGCTCGCCGGGCTGCCACCGGTGTCAGCGCGCGGCGCACCGCGCCGTTGCGCACGCCCGTCCAGGTTCGGTCGGCGGCATCCGGCTCCCTCACCATGAACGCCTACACCTGTGGGACCTCCGCCGAAAGCACTTCTCCTCTTCACTATGGCCGATGACGACGGGACAGGCATCTTCCGACGTGGGTCGTCATCAACCGGTCACTACGCGCCCGTGGGCGGTGACCGCCATCTCCGGCGGCTTGCCGGACCTCACCGGGGCGGGGTGGGGCCGTTGGCCGCCTGGCGGACCAACGTGAAGTCGTGGCGCGTGCGTCGCAGCATCGGCGCCGGACGGGGCCGCTCGGGAGGCGTAGCCCCGGGTGCGGCGACCGTCACAGTACGTACCAATGGAGGGCGGCGGCATTCCGGCCGCACCTGTCGTCCTGGAGCGCCATGAGCACACCGCCCGAGCCGCCTCCGTCCGAACCACCCGATGAGGCACCGGCCCCCGTCCCACCCGCAAAGGGCCGGACGGGTGCCTCGCGTGCCGGGCGGATCGCGATGAGCACCGTCTCCGCCGTGCTGATCACGCTCACCTGCATCCTCGTGCCGGTCTCCCTGCTCACGGTCTGGGTGCACGACATCGTGCTGGACACCGACCGGTACGTCTCGACGATGGCGCCGCTCGCGACGAACCCCGCGATCGAGGACGCCGCCGTCGACCGCATCACGCAGGCCGTCGACGTCAAGGTCAACGGGAACGAGGTCACCTCGGACATCGCAGACTGGCTGCAGTCCCAGGGCCTGCCGCCCAAGGCCGCGGCCGGGATCAAGACGCTGGGCCCGAAACTGGACGAGGCCGTCGACAGCGTGGTCGACAAGGCCGCCACCCGTTTCGTGCAGAGCGACAGGTTCGAGACGATCTGGGTCGATGCCAATCGCGGTGTGCACAACGCGGTCGTACAGGTGCTCACCGGTCATGGCCGCGGCGCGGTCGAGGTCAACGGCGACACCGTCACGCTCAACGTCGGCACAGCCGTGGACACGGTCAAACAGGACCTCGTGGACGCCGGCCTCTCCCCGGCCGAGAAGATCCCCGACGTCAACAAGACCCTGGTGCTCTTCCAGTCCGACAAACTGGCCAAGATCAGGGGTCTGGCACACGCACTGGACGTCATCGGCAACTGGCTGCCCGTACTCACGGTGCTGCTCGGCGCGATCGGAGTGCTGCTCGCCCGCCGGCGCCGCCGCGCCCTGGTGACCACCGCGCTGGGAGCGGCCGGCGCCTGTCTCGTCCTCGCCATCGGCCTGGTCCTCATCCGCCGCTACTACCTCGATCACCTGCCCGCGCAGGTGCAGTCCCCAGCAGCGGCCGCTGCGGTCTTCGACACCCTGTTGCGCTTCCTGCGGGTCAGCATCCGCACGGTGCTGGTCCTTGGGGTCGTGGTGGCGATCGGCGCCTACTTGTCCGGCCCCGGCCGCCTGCCGCGCGCCGTGCGCGGGAGGGCGGACCGTACGGCCGACTCCGCCGCACGCTGGGGCGGTGCCCACGGAGTGCACACGGGACGGGTCGGCACCTGGACGGCCAAGTACCGGCAGTGGCTCACCCTGGGAGTTCTGCTGGTGCTCGCACTGGTGCTCGCGCTGTGGAGCTACCCGACGGTACTGACCGTCCTGCTGCTCGTCCTCATCCTCCTCGCCATGCTCGCGGTGCTCGCGCTGCTGGCCGCCACCGGCCGGACCGGCGAGCCGACCGGGCCCACCGAGCGCGTTGACGGGAAGTAGCCGGTTGCCGTGGGCGTCCGGCAGCAGCTGGCAGCGGCGGTGGTTTCGCATGCTGGCCTGACGGCCTGACGGGGCCCCGGTCCGCGCCCGCACGCAAACCTCCGCCGGATACCGCCGGGCGGGCCCGAGGGGAGCGGGCAACGGGCAGTCCGGGCGTGCTGCCCGGCTTCCGCCGTGGCAGCCTGGACATGGAGTCTCCGACCAGGTCGCCCGTGCGGCGACGAGGTTGTTCTCGAAGGAGCCCGAACCATGACCAGCAACGTCAGTGGAACTCCGACGGGTGTCCAGACGTCCCGAAGGCCGTTCGCAACCGGCTGGACCGTCTTGGCCGCAGTTCTGATGATCTTCGGCGGCGCCATGGCGATATTCGAGGGGATCGCCGCCATCGCCAAGGACGACCTGATCGTCGTCACCCACGACTACACCTACAAGATGAACACCACCGGCTGGGGCTGGATCCACCTCATCCTGGGCATACTCGTCGTTCTGGCCGGCGTGGCCCTCTTCACGGGCGCTGTCTGGGCACGTGCCGTCGGTGTCGTCGTCGTCGGGCTCGGCATGATCGCCAACTTCCTGTGGCTGCCCTACTACCCGTTCTGGGCCATCGTGCTGATCGCCACCGACATCTTCATCATCTGGGCACTCTGCGCCGGAACGACCAGAACAGACTGAATGGATTCACCCGGACGGGTGGACCGGAGTTAGCGGACCTGCAGGGGAAGCCCGTCCGGGCAGGCTCAGCAGCGATTCGGGGACGCCGCGATCCGTGCGTCCAGGCGCCGCATCGCTCCTTGGAAGGCCCGTCCTAGAACCGCTCGGGCAGCCGTGCACAGCGTCGCCGCCGGTCGGCCGGTGTCGAGGGCGATGGTCCAGCGCACCCCGGTGCCGGCCTGCGGCCCGGGCGTCAGCCGCCACTCCTCGATCATCGCGCGGACGCCGGGCACGTTCACCTCGTCGATGCGGTAGGCGAAATGCCGCGCCGACTCCCACACCAGCACCGTCTCGCTGACGCGCACGCCGCCGTGCAGTCGCAGCCGGCGGTCGGTACCGATGCCGTACGGCGGGTGCCCCACGTAGTACCCGGCCTTGGCCAGGCGCACCCAGGCCGGCCAGCCTTGCGGCGTCTGCGCGAGCTCCCGGAACACTTCCTCGGGCGAAGCCGCCAGACGTGCGGTGAAAGACAGTCGCACCGGCGCGGTGCCGACGAAGTCCAGGGTCTCGGGTCGCAGGTGCCGTGCCATCCCAGTGGCCCTCCGTTCTGCAGGTGCAGTGCCACTACAAGGGTGGGCTGCATCTGAAGAGACGGCATCATCTCGCGTCGATCATCTCTGCCAGTGGCAGTAGCCGTCCGAAGTCGGCCTTCCCGTTCATCCACGCGGGCATGGGCAGAACGTCGCGCACGGCCACCTACTCGGCGTCCGGTCGATGTGAGTGCGCCGAGTGCTCCACCGAGAAGGATCAGGGACGGTCTCGGCTCGAATGCTTCCCACTTGCGGCGAGACCGTTGCTCGGCGGGCTTCGGACAGCGCCGAACGGCAGCGAATGCAACCAACGCTGTAACCAGAGAACGACGAAGGCCCGGGCTGGTGGGTGGTTCCTAACGGTCGTTGCAAGAGGTGCACCACTGATCCGGCTGGCGTTCGAAGCAACCTGACGTACGACGAACGCCGCGGGTGCATCGGAGTCCCGACGCACCCGACGCCCTCGACGGGGCTGCGGCGCGTCGGCCCGTCTCGGTGTTCTCATACACGTGCCTCCAGTCCCGCCAGGACGAAGGCGCTCCGGTTCAGCTCCGCGCGGAGGTGCTGGTCCGCTTCAGGCCGGCCTCCGCGGCAAGTCGTGGGGAGTGTCCACCGCAATCGCCGCCGGGTCAGCACGAGGACCGGCCAGAGGACGTGAGGACGTGAGGACGATGTCACGGTCGCATCTGCGCCCGGGCGGACGTGTGGCCTGCGGCGCTGGCCGCCGTCGCACTGTGGGTGGCCGCCGTGCTGTGCGCGCGGTCGGCGCTGCGCGGGGTGCGATGCGCCTGGAAGCCCAGCAGGCGCTGCTGGTCAGCAACAACCCCTACGCCGCCCCCGAACCGATGGCCGCGGGCGGCCGCAGATCCCGGCTCGACCTCGGCGTGCTGGGCCTCCTCGGGATCCGCGTCAACAACGCGGCCCAGGCGGCCGACATCGCGCTCCGAGGCACGAAGGCAGCCGGCCTCAACGTACTGACCTCCCACCAGATCGTCGTCGGATCTGACGCGGAGCGCATCCCGGTAGCCGTGGACGGAGAGGCCCTCACCATGCCCTCACCCGTCACCTGCTCCATACGCCCGGGCGCACTGCGAGTCCTGGTACCGCGGCACCGCCCGGGAGCCCCGGCGACCGATCCGCCCATGCACTGGCGTGACGTCCTCACCCTGGCCTTCAACCGGCCGAGGCCAGGGCCGGGAGCGGAGGGCCAAGCCGGCGGTGCGCGACCGGGACACGAAGCTCCGTAGGAGCGTTCCCCGGGGTGCGGCGGTAGGCCCGGTCGCTTCGAGGTGGGCCCAACAAGCCTCCAGCCAGCCTCATCCAGGACGCCCGTCACAAGCCAGGTGGTGGCCGCTGACCCGTGCGGCCGGGTGCCGGCTGTCTGCGGGCGAGGTGGATGCGAGGCGCGGCGGGTCGGGCGATGCTGCCGTGCGGAACGGTAACCGGGCCGGCGAGGCGCAGGTCGGGGAACCGGGTGGCGAAAGCGGGTAGGAGGACGCCGAGTTGGAGGCGGGCGAGCTGGGCGCCGATGCAGTAGTGGGCACCGGCACCGAAGGGGAGGTGTCCGGTGGGGGCCGGGGGTGGATCGGTGGCGAAGCCGGTGAGGTCGGCGGCATCGGATGCGATCAGGATGTGGACCAGCCGACCCGCGGGAACGGGGTGACCGGCCAGGACGGTGTCCTGGGAGGCGACACGCACGAGCATGGTGACCGGTGGACGCACGCGCAGGAGGTTGTCGACCGCTCGGGCGACCGCGGTGGCGTCTCGGCGCAACGCGGCGGCCTGGTCGGAGTGTCGGACGAGTGCGGCGCCGGCGTGGGCGAGCGCGATGGCGGGAGGTTCGTAGCCGCCGACGAACACGGCGATGAGGGTCGAGGCGACGGTCAGGTCGTCGGGGGCGTCCGGAGCCGGCCGCAGGGTGGTGAGCCAGGCGGACAGGAGGTCCTCGCCCGGACGGTTGCCGCGGAGGTTGATTCGGCGCAGCCAGTAGTCGTGGCTCTCGTCGCGGACGTGATCGGCTGCGTCGAGCTCGGCTTCGGTGGGTGAGAACTCGTACGTGGCGGCGTGGCGGCGGCTGTACTCGGCCAGGACCGGGGCGTCGTGCTGCGGGAGGCCGGCCCAGGCGCACATGACGCGGATGGGCAGGGTCTCGGCCACCAATGCGGTGTAGTCGGCCCGGCCGTGGGTGTCGAGTTCGGCGGCGAGGTCGTCGAGGACGTGGTGGGTGATCCTGTGGATCTGCGGGGCAAGGCTCTTGAGGGCGCGGGTGCCGAACGCGCCGCTGAGGGAGGTCCGCAGGCGGGTGTGCTCGGGTGGATTGAGCAGGCCCATCGAGCGGCACATGTCGACCAGGCTGGGGTGCCGCCGCCAGGCGGGGGTGTGAGTGTCGCGCCAGGGGGCGTCCGGCATGCGGTAGGCGGGGTCGGTCAGGACGGCGCGCGCCAGTGCGGGGTCGGTGACCAGGACGGCTCCCCAGGACGTGGGGAGTACGGGGCCCAGGCGGCGCAGGTCGCGGAAGACGGGGGCGGGTTCGGCGGTGCGGCGTAGGCGCAGGAGCAGGGCGGAGGTGCGCAGGGTGAGCTTGGCGGTTTCGGCGTCGCCCGGGTGCTCCGTGGTGTCCGTGGTCGCTTGTTCGAGCACGTCAGGTGGCCTGTCGGGGGGTGGGGGCTGCGACGTACCGCTCGGCGGCCTGGGCGAGGGTGGTGTCCGGGCCCATGAGGGAGACGGCGTGTCCGGTGGACTCCTCGACGAGGATCGCGAGTTCGGCGAGGGTGAGGGAGTCGAGGCGGAGGTCGCGGAAGGTGGCGTCCGGGCGGACGTCGGCGGGGTCGAGGCCGAGTTCTTCGGTGAGCAGGTGAGTGAGGGTGTCGTACACGGTTGGTCCTCTTTCCACTGGTGGTCTGTCCGTCGGAATGGGTTCGGGGAGCGATGGGCGGGCGGCCGGGTGACGGCCGACGTGCGGGTCAGGCCTCTTGCGGGGCGCAGCGGCGCAGGTTGTGGGTGAGGGCGTCCAGGACGGCGGGGCGGGTGAGGGGTCGGGGCAGCAGGCGGTCCAGATGGGAGGGGAAGGGCGGGCGGTCTGGGTGCTGGAAGCCGATCTGGGCGAGGCGGGCCATGCCGTAGAAGCGTCGCGGCCGCGGCGCTGCGGGGTCGGCGGGCAGCGGCGCACCGGCCGGCAGGTCGTGTGCGAGAAGGACGTCGGCGCAGGCGCGTTCGATGTCGGCGACGGTGAGGCGCGCGTCGCCGGCGACCGCCCAGTGCAGGCCGGCGGCGTCGGGGTCGTCGGCGAGGATCGCCTCGGTGAGGGCGGTGAGGTAGTCGATGAGGGTCTCCACCGGGATGACGTCGCACCAGTGGTCGGCGGTGACGGGCAGTCCCCGGGCGCGGCCTTGCAGCAGCGCGTCGAACAGGGCGTGCGGGAACTGGTGCACGGGCACGTCGGTGCTGTCGCGGGCGGCGAAGAGCAGGGCGGTGCGGACGATCGCCACCGGCTGCGAGCAGGCTGTGGCGGCTTCCTCGGCCCGGCGCTTGGAGAGGCCGTAGGCGCGGACACTGCGCGCCGCGAGGTCGTCGCCGGTCACCTCCAGCGCCGCGGCGGCGGAGGAGAGCAGCACCACGGGCGTCCGGGCGTCCTCGGCGAGCTTCATGATCCGGCTCGTGCCGTCGGCGTTGATGTCGTCGAAGGCCGCGAGGTCGGCCGGTGCGAAGTCGGTCAGGGCCGCGCAGTGCACGATGACGTCGATGACGTCGGCCAGCTCGCGGTACCGGCCGGGCTCCAGGCCCAGGTGTTCGGCCGTCAGGTCGCCCCGCACGCAGGCGTCCGCGCCCTCGGGCCGACGGCGGTGGACGAGGGCGGTGACGCGGTGGCGGGCGACGAGCGCCGGGAGCAGGCGGGAGCCGATGACGCCGGTGGCGCCGGTGAGCAGGACATGGGGACGGGGGTTCGTCACAGTGACCTCGGTGCAGGGCTGGAAGGCGGCTTGGGTCGGTCAGTGGCTGGTCGCGGTGGCCAGGCGCGCCACCTCCTGCTCCCACAGGCGGGGCAGCTCCCGCACGTGCTGGTCCGCCTGACGGGCGGTGAACGCGACAGTGGCGCGGGAGCCGTGGACGCACAGCACACTGGTGAACAGGTGGCCTGCGCTGAGCGGGGGAAGCGCGACGGCGCCGGTCACGGGGGAACCGTCGAAGGCCAGGGCCGGACGGATCCTCATGGACGTCGCGCAGGCCAGCGCGTCGCCGGGGTCAGGGGAGCCGGCGATCTGCTCGTCGAGCATCCTGGCGGGCATGCGGTCCAGAACGCGCCGGGTGCGCTCACGCTCCCAGCGACCGGTCTGCGCGACCACGCCCGCCAGTCGCCGGCGTGCGTCCGGCTCGTCCACGGGTAGGAACACCCGGGCGTGCCCGACCCGGTTGCCGCGGTCCTGGCGCTCGCTCGGCAGGCGGACACTGAACGGCACCCGCACCGGCACCGGCGCGCAGCCCGAGCGGCCGGCCGGCGCCGGCCAGCTGCGCAGTGCCCCGGCCAGCGCCCCGAGGTAGACGTCGTGCAAGGTGGTGCCCTCGGCCTTCGCGATGGCGCGCATCGCGTCGTAGGAAACGTCCGCCACGGCCAACAGGCGGTCACCGGTGCCCGGCGGGCCCGTCGCCCAGGTGCCCGCACCGCCGGCCTCGGTGGCCGGGGCGGCCGGGAAGCGGGCGTCGAAGAGCCCGCCGAGGGTGTGTGTGATGGCCAGGCCGTCCTGGGCGGCGTGGTGGACGCGGTAGGTGAGCAGGTACTCGTCCTCGCGCTGCGTGTCCGTCACCCACAGTCCCCACCGGGGCCGGTCTTCCCACACCGGCGTGTTCGCCAGCAGCTCCACGGCCGGC
Organism: Kitasatospora sp. NPDC058218; assembly: GCF_042882445.1. Classification (NCBI taxonomy): domain Bacteria; kingdom Bacillati; phylum Actinomycetota; class Actinomycetes; order Kitasatosporales; family Streptomycetaceae; genus Kitasatospora; species Kitasatospora sp. NPDC058218. Next base: position 24,737 of record NZ_JBHVWC010000021.1, read on the forward strand.
CTCGACGAAGCGCTTCCGAGGTCGAGGGCGTGGACGTGATGGGCGGGATCGAAGCTCCCGAACCGGCTCCACCTCTCCTGGCCCGGTGGCCCGTCCAGGTGCTCGGCCAATGCGGGAAGCAGCGGCAGCCGGTCCCGGACCAGGTCCGCGATCCGCTGCGGCGACGGCTTGGGGCCGCGCAGGCGCAACGCGACTCCGACGACGAACCCGTCGTCGGGGCGCCGGCGTGCCCACTCCAGCATGGCCCGGTCCAGCCCGGGCCCGAACTCCCCGTCGCGCTCGGCCGTGGGCTTGCGCCGCGGTACGGCCTGGGTGTCCGTCAGCGAGGAGGTCATCGCCCCTCCTTGAGGGCGGGCAGCGCGGTGGGGGCTGGGCCGGGCCCGTAGAGGCCTCGTTTGATGCGGTCGCTCAGCCACAGCGGTGTCAGTGCCTGGGCGGCGATTCCGAGCCGGGCGTCGACGCCCACCGTGTAGCGCCGGCGTGGGCGCGCGGCTTCCACGGCCCGCGCGATGGTGCGCGCCACCGGTTCGGGGCCGCCCCGCAGCCGTTGGACACGGCTGAACAGGGCGGCGCTGCGGGCGTACCCGGCCGGGTCGGCGCCCAGGTCCGGGTGCGCGAGGTCGGCGCGGGCGCGGTCCCAGAAGGGGGTGGCGAACGCGCCGGGTTCCACCAGCGCCACCTGCGCGCCATGCCGCTCGACCTCCATGCGCAGGCTGTGCGTCGCGGCGCTGAGGGCGTGCTTGCTGGCGGTGTACCAGCCGCTCATCGGCGCCGGGATCCGCGCGGCTGCCGACGACACCGTCACGATCCGCCCCCGCCCCCGGGTGCGCATCGCGGGCAGCACCAGGCGACACATCCGCATCGTGCCCAGGACGTTGACCTCCAGCACCTCGCGCACGCGCTCGTCCGGCAGGTCACAGACGGCGCCCGACAGCGGGATCCCCGCGTTGCCCACCAGCGCATGCGGACCGCCGCCCGTCCGCTCGGCCGCTTCAGCCACCGCGGCCTCGCACGACGCGGCATCGGCCAGATCCATCACCACCGCCTCGACCCGCACTCCCTGCGCGGCCGCGACGCGCAGCAGCTCGTCCGCCTTCGCCCGGGAGCGGGCGGTACCGACCACCTGCCACCCCCGTCCCGCCAGGAGCAGTGCGGTCGCCAGCCCGATCCCGCTCGTCGCTCCGGTCACCAGCACGCTGCGCGGAGTCCTCCGGTCGTCCGGCTGGTCACTGCCGCGTGCGTCCACTGCTTCTCCACTCCAGGTACCGGTCACGCGCCCCGGCTGGGCCGACACGGATGCGCCCAACCAACGACGCCACACCCGTGGAACGACCTGTGCCCGTTTGGGTCACGCCCCGGAACCGGGTGAGCGCCGCGGACGCACGGCGGGAGGGGACGGGTTCGTCCCGCGTTCGGAGCCGTGTCCGGAGCGGGTCGACGCCGTTGTGCACCGTAGGAACCCGGCTGCACGGCCATCTCGGCGGTGCCCGGTCCAGCTGCGACTGCTGCGCAGCAACCCCCGGTCCCGCGACGGCAGGAGAGCAGATGACGACGGTAGGCGCCCAAGGTCCCGCGGTGCCGCGGATGCTGAGGCTGAGGGCCGCCGACCGGGGAATGCTGGCCGGACCGGGCGGCCAGCCGATGCCGGCCGTACTGCTACTGGACTTCGCGGGACCCCCACCCACCGTGGACGACCTGTGCGAGCGCGTCGCCGAGCGTGCCGCTCGTCTTCCCGCCCTCCACTACCGTCCGTCCGGCAACGGCAGAACCGCACGCTGGAGCGGGCAGCTCGATCCCGGCCGGCACGTGCGCGTGGTGGCCGCCGGCGTGGTGGCCGCGGACCACGCGGCGGCCAACGACCCGGGTGCCGAACTCGTCCTGGCCCAGGGGCCGCCGCCCCGCGACGAGCGGCCGCCGTGGGAACTGCTGCTGATCACCCGCCCCACAGGCGGATACAGCCTGGGCTTCCACGGCGACCACGGCCTCTACGACGGCGCCCTCACCATCGCGCTCCTCCGGGCCCTCATCGACGACCGACCCGCCGCCGGAGCGCCTCTGCCCCGTCCCTGCCGCCCCCGGCTGACCGGCATCACCGACACACTGGCCCAGCAAGCCGCCCTGTGGCGCGCCCCGGGCCCCGCCCCCGCGTTCACCGCCCCCGCCGCCGGCCCGCGACAGGTGCGGCACGCCGATGCGCCCCTGTCACGGCTGCGCGACCTGGCCCGAGCGCACCGCGTCAGCGTCAACGACGTCCACCTCGCGGCCCTGACCCACGCCGTGCACCTGTGGAACCGCGGGCAGCCCGGCGAGACGCATCCCCCGCTGGCGACCGGCGTGCCGGTCTCCTACCGCCGCCCGGGCGAGGAGACCACCGTCGGCAACCGCATCGCGCTCGCCCGCGTCGTGCTGCCCTGCGACGAGGCGTCCCCCCTCCAGGCACTGCGCCGGGTAGCGGAGCAGACCGGCCGCCAGAAGCAGGTCCGCCAGCGCGACGCTCTGCGGGTCCTGTCCGCCCTCACCCCCGGCGCCGCCGCCGTGCACTTCGTCGGCCGTCTCTCCCACGCCCTGACCGCCAGCAACATCGCGGTCGGCGGCGCACTGACCCACCGCGGTGACATGGCCCTGGCCGCGTACGGCCTCACCGACGCCCCCGGCCCCGGCCAGTGCTACACCTGCCTCACCAGCTACCAGGACACCGTCCGCCTCACCGTCGTCCACCAACCCGGCGCACCCATCGGCACCGACCTGCCCCGCTTCTGGCTGGCCGCCCTCCAGGCACTGGAACACCCGTTGACAGGAGCGTCCGACGGAGACTCCGCTCCCGTCGGCGGGACCGCGCAGAGGACACCTGCCCCGAGCCGGTAGGTGAGCGGGCGAGGCGGCGGTGGTTCATGAGCCAGCCGGTTGGCTGCGTTCGACGACCCAGCGGCGGGGCTGGATGACGAATCCCTTGGTGGCGGGTCGCGGCGGACGATCTCGACATCGATGCCCAGGATTGCGCCGTGTTCGACGACGGCGTTCTTGTAGCCCATGTCGGCCCAGGCCTCGCGCAGGGTGGGGTGGTCGGCGGGGACCGTGGTCAGCAACTGCCGGCCGGGGCGCCTGGCCGCCTACCTCGGCGGCTCCGACCGGTTCGACCAAGCCATCGCGGACTTCGCCGAAACCTACGCCGACCAGAACGAAGACGACTTCACCGTCCTGCAGGCCGCTGCGAAGGAGGGCAGAGCCGAAGCCAGCACCGGGATCTGACGCGTGCTCCGTCTCGTGGTTTCCGCCTGATCCCGGGCCAGGTTCCGCGTCGGCTCAGGCTGGTCCGCCGGTGAGCCGGCGGACCATGAGGTCGATGAGCACCACGTGGGTCACGGCTCGGAGCGAGCGGGGCAACATCCCGGTCGGGGGCTTTCGTCCCGCGGTGTCGGCGGCATGGGCCAGGCTTGAATCACGGGCAACGCAGTCACGGTGGACACCCAGTCGGCCCGAAGGCTCCCCTGGCTCTCGACCCGCTGTAGCGAGCGGGTGTCGTCCATGTCCTGCGCGAGGGGCGCGATGCGGTCAAAGCCATCGAGGGTGAGAACGGCGAGGTCGACGTTTCGTCTGCGCTCACCTGCACCGGGCGGGTGCGTGGCCGCCCGGCGCCGGCGCGGGGGACATGGATGCGACCATGACCGCCTCGAAGAAGAGCGAGTCGTGCCGATACCTCCCGAGGAGATCACGCCACGGTGCGCCTGTCCGGTACTTCCAGACCACAGTGACGCGGGGCCGCCATCGGCCCCCTGGATGGCGCCGAGGTCGATCGCTTCGGGGATGCTCTCGGAGATGTGCTCTCCTCGCTGGTCGACTCGCTGCTGGCCGGATTGTTTTCGTACTTCGCACGCGCCGTTCTGACGCTCCCTCGCGATCCGCCGGTCCGACTCGCTCAGTAGTCGGGCACGGGGTCGTCGTTGTTGACGTTGGTGGAGAAGGTCACTCCCGTATCAACGATTCCGTAGATCGTGACGCTGGAGGTTCGAGACTGAGCCACCGGAACAGGGCCCGCGTTGTACACGGCAACAGCGTTTCCGGTGCCATCCACGACCGTGAGCCCCGCCGGAACGACTGTCCCGCCGCTGACGACGAGCTGAGGCACCCCGTCCACGTACCGCAGGCTCAGCGTGCCCACGTCCTCGGGGTTGACCTCTTCCGCCGGGATGACCGTCAGGCCGGGGATCTCGGTGGTCGGCTCAATCCGCACCGACGCACTGCGCATGCCCGCACCGTCGTAGAGGTAATTCTCGCGGTCGTTCACATCGTCAGACACGCACGCATCCCTCCTCGGGCCCGGTGCTCTACCGACCCGCGTGGATCTTCCCATGACGAACCGTCACCACGCCATCACTCTTGACAGACCGGAGGCGCCCCGCCATGCCCTCGACGACCACGCCCCGTACTCGCTCCCCGGGCCCCGAGCCGGACAGCACTCCGCCCCGGCACGGGCTCTGACAGGTCCGCACCGGGGCGGCAGAGAGTCGGGATGTGGTGCTGTGTGCGGCGCCGCCTATCGCACCAGGGATGCGTCGGTGTCGATGCTGGCAAGGATCTGATCTACGGCGACTGTCGCGCCGTCAGTCGCGATGATCTGCACTACGATCCCGTCCGCAGGAGAGGGGGTTTCGAGCACCGCCTTGTCGGTCTCGACATCGATCAGGTCATCGTCACGTTTGACCAGACCACCAACCCTCTTGTGCCTTGGGACAACGCGGTCGATCCGAGGGATGGACGCTCACGCGAACCCACGGGATATCGCATGGGCGGGCCCGAATGGCCGAGAGCCGCCGACCTTGTGGACGACCGGGTGGGCGTACAGGCTGCACCTGGATGGGGGGACATGGCCGACGCACGTGTCTGCAAAACCGTTGCGGATCACGCTCCATCGTTCATCGGCGGGTGGGCACCATCAGCAGCCGGTCGGGGCGCTCGACGGTGCCGACGCGGGAGCGCACGGGGTGGTCGTCGGCCGGGCGGAGCCGCCACCGGGTCAGGACGTTGGCGACCATGAGGGTCAGCTGTGTCCAGGCGTGGTCGTCTCCGGCGCAGCGGCGGCGGCCGGCGCCGAAGGGGATGAAAGTGTCCGTGTGGTGGGGGGTGAGGCGGTCGGGGTGCCAGCGGTCGGGGTCGAAGGTGAAGGGGTCGGGGAAGTGGTCGGGGTCGTGGTGGAGGATGTGGGGGCTGAGGTAGAGGCGGGTGCCGGTGGGCAGGTGTGTGCCGTTGATGGCGACTGGTTGGGTGGCGCGTCGCATGAGCAGCCAGACGGGGTGGCGGCGTAGGACTTCGCTGAGGACCTGCCTGGTGTAGGGCAGGCGGGGGATGTGGCCGGCCAGGACCTGGGTGCGGGGGGCCACGGCGTCGATCTCGCGCAGTAGTTGTTGCTCGACGGCGGGGTGGCGGGCGATCTCGTGGAAGGCCCAGCTGAGGGTGGCGCTGGTGGTGCCGGTGCCGGCGACGAGCAGGTTGAGGATTTCGTCGCACACCTGCTCGTCCGGCATGGCGGCCCCGCTCTGGCGGTCGCGGGCGTGGACGAGGGTGGACAGCATGCCGCCCGGGTCCTGTTCGCCGGTGCGCCGTTGGTCGATCTCCTGTTGGATCGCGTGGCGCAGTGCGGCCAGGGCCCGGTCGGCTTGCGGGTCGGCGGTGGGACGCGGGGTGTGGGTCAGGTGCGAGCGCCAGGCTGCCAGCGGGGAGAGGGCGCGGCGCATGGCGCCGTTGCGCACGCCCGTCCAGGCCCGGACGGCGGCCTTCATGTCGGTGCTGGTGTCGGTGAAGATGACGTCGAGGAAGGTGTTCAGGGTGATGGTGTCGATCTGCCGGGTCATGTCGAGCACGGTGTCCGGCTGCCAGGAGGCGGCCCAAGCGGCGGCGTGGTTGCTCATCACCGTGGCGGCGGATGTGACGCGGTCGGGGTGGAAGGCGGGCTGGGCCAGGCGGCGTTGGCGGGTGTGGAAGTCCCCGGCGGAGGTGACGAGGCCGTTTCCCATCTGCTGGCGCAGTTCGTCGAACATCTCGCCCTTGTCGAATTTGCGGCTGTCGGTGACCAGGATCTGGCGGGTGAGGGGTGCGCTGGTGGCGACGTAGACGTCCCTGGGGCCGATGCGGATGCGGACCAGTTCGCCGTGCTGGGACAGGGAGCGCAGGAAGGGCAGGGGCCGGCGCGCGAGCTGCGGTGCGTGCCCGAGGAGCGGCAGTCGCCCGGGGGCGAGCGGGACGTGGCGGCCGGATGCGGCCTGGGGTGTGGTCATCGTCCGGCCTCGGGAGCGGTGGGCTGGAGGTGGAAGATCCGCAGGTCCCGGCCGCTGCGGTCGCTGTAGGTCTGATAGGCCGGGCCGAGTTCGAGGAGCTTCTGCCAGATCTCCTCGCGCTCCTCGCCTTCGACCAGGCGGGCGGTGACGGGTATGCGCCGGCCTGCTGTGGTGACGACGGCGCGTGGGTGGTGCAGCAGGTTGGCGGTCCAGGCGGGGTGGTGCAGGAGCCCGAAGTTGGATCCCACGACGCCGTAGCCGTCGCGGTGGGGTGCGTAGTACAGCGGGACGTGCCGCGGCTTGCCGGAGCGGGCGCCACGGGAGGTGAGCAGCAGGGACGGCACGCCCAGGCCGCGGCCGGTGCTCAACCGCCCGGTGCTGTGGCGGTGGAGTGCGGTGTCCAGGGGCACGACGATCCGCTGCGCCAGCCTGACGGCGCCGGGGCTGAGCTTGTTCAGCAGCCGCAGGGCCGGAGAGCCCGGCCCTGTCACGGGGGCGTTGTCGGCCGAGCCGGACTGGGGCTCGGTGCGCGTTGAAGGCCGGTTGGCGGGTTTGGCGAAGTCGCGGCGAGCGGGGCCGCCGCGGGACGCCAGCTTGGCGAAGAACTGGGGCGCCAGGGCGTACGAGCGGTACATGAGCGGCAGGTAGCCCGGTACATCGACGATCGTTCGGCGGTGGCGCAGGCCGTCGAGGATGGCGTCGGCGACCTGCTCGGGGGTGGAGACGGGGAGGAAGTCGGCGATGCGAGGCATCCGGTTGGAGGGGACGCGTTTGCCGAAGAACTCGGTCCCGCTCACAGTTCCGGGGCGCACCAGCATGACGTGCACCGGGGTCCAGGCGAGCTCGCCGGCCAGGATCTGGGTGTAGGCGTTGATGGCGGCCTTCACCGCCGCGTAGGCGGCGGAGGGGCCCTTGACGAAGACGACGCCGGCTGCGGAGCCCATGTTGACGATGTGCCCGCCGCCGCCCGCGCGCATCAGCGGGAGTGCCGCTTTCACGCCGTAGACCATGGCGTCGTAGCCGGTGCGCATCGTCTGCTCGGTGTCCTCGACCCTTGTGTCGGCCACGTCTCGCCAGTGGGTGAACGCGGCGTTGTTGACGAGGATGTCCAGCCGTCCGCCGGCTGCGTGCGCATCCGCGATGCACTTCTCGAAGGCGTTGCGGTTGCTCACGTCGACGAGGTGGAAGGTCACGGAGGATTCCAGCGCGGCGGACCTCAGCTTTGCCGATGCCGACTCCACGCTGTGCTGGGTGAGAGCAGCGACATGCACGTGCGCGCCCTGGCCTGCCAGTGCCCGGGTGACGGCCAGGCCGATCCCCTGAGCACCGCCGGTGACCAGGCACACCTTTCCACGCAGCGCGGCCGGGCCGTCGGGTCGGTCCGTTGTTTCCATCGCGGTGTTCTCCGTTCAGGTCGGTGAGACGGGGGGTGGAGGACTCAGTCGATGGGGCGGCGGGCTTCGGCGATCACATAGCCGAGCTTCTCCGAGTAGACGGACAGTCCGGTCGGAAGGAGTTGGTCGAGCTGAGCCGCGAACTCCGGTCCGTAGTGCCCCGACAGGGCGTCCCGGGCACTGTCGTACCGGGACTGGAACCAGGGCATGCTCTGCCTGGTTTCGGCCGTGACGTCGTGAACCTGGATCACCTCAAGGCCGGACCGGGAGATCGCGTCGCCGTAGTTCTCCGGGCGCAGAAGCGAGGAGAACGCGAACCCTTGCGTGAGAAGATCCCGTTCCTGGTCCGTCAAGGGCTCTCGCTCGACGAATTCGGTGAGCACCACTCGCCCTCCCGGCTTGACGGCGCGGTAGATCTCGCGCAGCACCTGGAGCCGGTCCGGCACGTGGAACAGCATCTCGATCGCCCATGCGGCGTCGAACACCGCGGATTCGCACGGCAGGTCCATGGCGTCGGCGCGGATGAACTCCAGCCGCGACGACAGGCCGGCGTCGTGGGACTTCGCGACGGCGCTGGTCACCTGCGAGGAACTGATGCTCACCCCGAACGCCCTGGCTTTCGTACGTTCGGCGAGCCGCATGGCGGGATTTCCCGTGCCACAGCCGACGTCGAGAACATAGGCGCTGTCCGGCAGTCTCAGAAGGTCGATCAGACGATCGGTCAGGCGAGTCTGAGCGGCGGACATCGACGACGTATCGTCCACGTCCCAGATACCGACATGGATGTCCTCGCCGAAAATCGAGGAGAGGAACACTCCCATCTGGTCGTAGTAGTCACCGACCGCCTCGCTCGACGGGTGGGGCGTGTTCCGCCGGCTGTCTACCATGCGGCTTCCTTCCGAGAGTTGAACACTTCCATGGCGGGCTCGGGCCGACGCTGAGCGGGTGGGGCCGGCCCCGGGCCGCGCGGGCGGGGAGCGGCGGACGGTGCGGTCAGGCGGCGGGTGAGGTGTCCGAGGGCGAGCAGGGTGAAGGCGTCGGTAAGGACGGGGACGGTGAAGCCGAAGGGGCGCGGCCCGATCGAGTCCGACACGCTGGCGATGGAGCCGTCCGGGCGCTGCTGGGTGAGCAGGTAGGCGGCTCCCCGCGCGGCAGGCCCGGGGTCCTCGTGGGCGGCGCTGAGGGTGATCAGGGCGTAGGCGGTACTCAGCGCGTCGCTGGGCGCAGCGTCCCGGCGTCCCCAACCGCCGTCGGAGTTCTGGGTGTTAAGCACCAGGTGGACGGCCCGCCGGGTGATTCGTTCGGCGGCGGACGTGCCGGGTCGGCGGGCCGCGGCGAGGGTGGCGCGGAAGACGGTGTGCTGGCGGCTGCTGCTCCAGTCCGGAGGGAAGGACCCGTCGGGGAGCTGCCGGTCGGCGAGGAAGTCGAGGGCTGCGTCGAGCGTGAGGTGCTGGGACGGGCCCTGGGTGCTGAGGGCGTTGGCGGCGGCCGCGGTCATGCAGGCTTCTGACGGTGCACCGGCCAGATAGGTGGGGAAGCCCCCGTCCTCCCCGCGCAGGGCGTACAGGGCGTCGCACCCGCGGCGGATCGATGCGCGGGAGGAGTGGGGACCGGTGAGGCGGAGGACTTCGACGGCGGCCGAGGTGCAGTCGGCGTCGGTGAGGTGGGCGTGTTCGCTGTAGGACCACCCGCCGTCGGGGTGCTGCAGGCGGAGCAGGCGCCGGGCGATGGCGTCGAGGGCCGGTGTGTCGGCGCCGGCGGTGTGCAGGGCTAGGCCGGCGGTGGCGGTGACCCAGGTGTCCTCGTCGCAGATGAACGGTATGCCTCCGTCGGCGCGCTGGTAGGCCAGCGCGGTGCGTATCCCCTGGGCGAGGAGGCGTTGGTGGCCCGGTAGGAGTGCCAGGGCGTGCAGGACGAACAGGTGGATGAGGAGGTTGCCCTCCCACACGCGTCCGGGCTGCTGGGTGGAGCGGAGCAGGTCGAGGTCCCGGTCGTCGATCAGTGGGGAGTACCCGTGGGCGTGCGCGAGAACGGCCTTGACCGCTGCGACCTGCACGAGCGCCCAGGAGTGCAGGCCGCGCGGGGAGAACGCCGCGGCGGGGGCGGGTGACGGCGGCCCAGGACTGGTGCCCAGCAGTAGGAGGACCGCGTCCAGGAGCGCGCGCTTGCGCGGGCCGGTGAAGTCCGGCGCCTCACCGAGGAAGCGGTCCACGTCGAGCAGGTCAGTGACGTCCGGCCGGTCGTGGAGCGCGGCCCGGGCCAGCAGCCGGTTGAGCGGATCCGGGGACTCGCGGCCGGCGGCCAGGAAAGCCGCCAGATGGCGGCGGGTGGCGGGCTCCGAGCGGGTGCGGTCCAGCAGGGCCAGTAGCAGCGCGGACTCCAGCACGCGACTGTGGCACTGGTCGCGCACCGCACCGTCGGCGTCGATCCGGCCCTGGAGGTGGCCGCGCAGCGCGTCGGTTGCCGGTCCGAGGGCCGTGGGGAACGCGGTACGCGGCCAGCGGGACAGGTGTGCTGGGAGAGCGGCGGTTCTCATGGCAGTCCGTTCTGCTCGTCGGTCGACCGCGGCCCGCCACCCGCCCGGCGAAGCGTGCCCGGTGGGGAAGGGTCCTGGAGGGTCAGGGGCGCTCTGGTGCGGGGCCAGGATCAGCGGGCGGCGGGACGAAGCGGCCGGTGGCGGCCAACCAGTGCAGCGCCGCGGACTTGTACGCCTCGACCAGGTCGACGTATCGAGGCACCGCCGCCGCGTCGCCGTCCGGTAGGCCGGAGGCGGTGCGCAGGGCCTGCGCGGTGGCGTCGAAGCCGGCGCGGCGTCGCTCGATCATGGCTGTCACACGTTCAACAGCCACGGCTGTGGTGCAGCCGGCTTCCCGGGCGAGGACTGTCACCAGGTTGTCGTGGCCTGCGGCGGCGTCGCCGACTGCCGAGGCCAGATCGTTCGCCCATCCCGCGATGTCCGCCGCGGCTTCTTGCAGTTCGCGCAGTCGGTCGTCGACCAGCGGGTGCTCCACCAGGGGTGCGTGCCGGGTGCGCTCCAGCACGTTCAACATGGGCTGCAGGGTGATGGTGCGGCGCCGCAGCCGCAGGTAGTGCGCAAGCGGCAGCCGGACGCCGTCACGGCGCAGGGCGACTTCCTGCTCGGTGACGTCCAGGAAGTCCCCATAGTCCTGTCTGAAGCGCTCCCGCCACCGATCCGACATCGTCTCGGCCGTGCGCTCCCAGAGCCCGGCGAGCGCTGCGGCGTGCGGGTTCGCCGCACGGAGCGCCGGCCCTTCGCCGACGAGCGCCTGACGCAGGCCGGCGGTGAAGCGCTCCAACTCGCCGGGGACCGCGCCCAGACCGTGCTCGTCGATCAGATCGTCCGTCAGACAGATGAACGCTGCCCATTGGGCCGTCAGTGACACATCCGCCCGGTCGGCCCGCGGCAGGGCACACTCGGCCAGCACCTCCACGCGCATCACGGCCAGTCGCCGCTGATGCCGGGCTTCTGTCACCAACCCCGCCTGTCGCGCCCACCGCAGCACTGCCTCGGACACGGTGACCGCAGGGGCAGGAGGGATAGGTGTCATGTCCCCCACAGTCCCAGAGCGAACCCGGGCAGACAATGGGGCCTGCCTCTCGGCCGCGAGTGCGCAGCATTGCCATGACTGAATGTCAGAACTGTCAGTGGCGCGGCCCTATGGGAATGGATGAATCGACCACCGCAGGACCCCTCGTCGCCTTAGCCTGGCATCGATGTGTACGCCCGACTACAAGGAGTATCTGTGACCAGCCCCGATGCAGAGCCCACGACGGTCGACGCCGCTGAGACAGTGCAGCAGGTGCCAGCGGTGATCAGGGTGGCGCAGACGCCGGCCGCAGCCGATACCCGCGACAAGCTTCTGGCGGCCATCGGTGCCGAAGCCCAGTTCCTGGCGGAGAAGTCCCCGGGCCAGGCGGCCACCAGGCTGGAGGCACTCGCCCGCGCCTACGCCATCGTGACCGCCAGCACCGCCGCGGCCGCCGCCTCCGCCGCGGCCGACGCGATCACACCGACAGCCCGCAGCACCAACCAGTTCTGGAAGGTCGAGCTCTGGGACCACGACCAGGTCGGCCAGGACGATTTCACCGGCGAGACCATCGTCAATGTCGACGGGTATTCCCGCTGACCAAGGCGGCCCGCACCGCCCCGATACCGTGCAGCCCGAAGCTCACGCGGCATCGCTGGTTTCCCCGGGGGGTGCCGTCACCCTGAACGCGACGCCGTGTATGCGTCGGGAGGGTCAGATCGTCAGGACGAGTCGGCCGGGCAGGTGGCCGGCTTCGGCTCGGCGGTGGGCCTCGGCGGCCTGTTCCAACGGCAGGACACCGGCGACGCGGGTCTTGAGCCTGCCGGCGGCCAGTCGTTCGAGGATCTCCTTCAGCTGGGCGCCGTCGGGTGTGCCGCCGACGGCCGAGACGCGGATGCCGCGCTCGGGGGACGGGACACGGGTCCGGGTGGCGGAGACGAAGCTCCCGCCCGTCCGCAGCGCGGACAGCAGCGGATCGCTGATCAGTGCCGCGTCGAAGATGCCGTCGACGCCGCCCGGGGCCAGGCGCAGCACGGCGGCGGCGACGTCGTCCGGTGCGCCTCGACGGCAGCGACCTCCACCTCGTCTACCGCGCCGCCGAGAACTGACCCAACCCGCCCGGTCCGGCCCATGCGAACGCCGTCGTTCTCACAAGCGGGTGAGCAGCACGGCCGACCCGAGCAGCACAGTCGCGTGGAGGGCCTGGTCAGCGAGGTACGGTCCGCTGATGCCGCCGGACTGGAGCGTGACGAAGTCCGGTGAGCCGGTGCGCTCCAGGAGTACTGGTGATCTCCGATATTCGAGAGTGTGGAATAGCCTCCCGCGCTCGACGTCGACGGCCCGGCCACCTGCCATGCCCGGCCGCCCGGCAGGCTCTCGGCATGGAAAAGATCTTTTCCATGCTCGCCTCGTCCGGTACGGTCGCGGAGTTGTTTTCGCTGCTGGGGGGCCATGAGCTGCGCGCGTGGCCCTGGGCGCCCGCCGACTGAGAGCAGGTTTCTTTATGGCATGTCGTATCGGTGAGCTTGTGCTCGGTTGCCGCGACCCCGAACTGTTGGCGCAGTTCTGGTGCGAGGTCCTGGGCTACGTCGTGGTCGGCCGCGAGGAGGGCTGCGTGGAGATCGGGACGCCGGAAGGGTTCGGCGGTCCGCAGCCCACGATCTTCTTCAGCGTCCGGAACGAGCCGGAGCCGGGGAAGTCCCGGCTGCACATTGACCTCAACCCCACCGACCGCGACCAAGACGCCGAGCTCGAACGCCTTGTAAAGCTCGGTGCCCGCCGGGCCGACATCGGCCAGACCGGGGACGAGCACTGGCATGTCCTGACCGACCCTGAAGGCAATGAGTTCTGCCTGCTCAAGGCCCGCATCAAGCCGCTCTGACGCTCGTCCGAGGCTCATCGGTCACGCCGCGGCCTGCGGTGCCCCCGCAGCCGCGGCATGATCCGGGGTTGCCCGGAACCAGCACGCACCGCCTTGGTGCAGAGAAGGTCCATTAGGTAACTTCCGTACATGCCAACGGAGTTGAGGCGGTAGACCTCGCCCTTGCCAAGGGCGTCGGCAGCTGTTGGCGGTCTCCGCGATTCGAGAGTGCGGAGTAGCCTCACGATCGACGGGCTACCTCAGCTGCGTAGGCGTTCCTGTTGGCCCCTGCCGACCAGAACTGGCCGCTCGCGATGCTGATCCCCAGGAGCCGATGGAGGACGGCGGGGGGCATCTGGGCAGCAAGATCAATCAGTGCCGCCTTCCGGCCGACCCCAGACGGAAGGACGATCGCTCGAAGCCGGGCGCCGAGGCGGCGGGCGGTCAACGGTCGGGCTGGCCGCTGGCTCGGGAAGAGCCAGGGCACGTCGTGTTTGCTGTCGATGGCCGGATGGGCCCGGCATTGGTCGACGAGTTGGAGAACAAGGTCATCAGGAGGTTCGGGCAGTTCAAGAGGAAGCTGTTGGAGCTTCAGGGCGACGCCTCGCTCGTTCTGGATCACATGCGCGATCGTGAGCTGGCAGATCATTGAGGGTTTCTGGGTATAGAGCAGGACCAGCAGGCCGGCAACCCGGTCTTTGAGCTCGACCGAGTCATCGCCCAGGAGGCGTCGCGCGATGGCCCAACACTCATCGGCGTCGAGCGGAACCTCGTGAACTACCCTTGGACGCCTGTGAGTTGTGATTCCGGCGGCGTGGTTGTTTCGGACTGCCCAAGTCACGAACGGCTGGGCACCGTAGTTTCCCTGATCGCCGCGATCGGCCAGCCAAAGGTCGACCTGTCTTGGTGGCCGTCCCGCAGGCTTCGCAGCGGCCGCCCCGGTGGCGGTTGGATTGGCACAGTTCGCAGATTCGGCGGCCTGCCGGGTTGGTGGTCACCAAGGGCCGCTGATCGCCGCAGTCGCCGCAGAACAGCAGGACGACGTTGGCGGCGCCGATCGTCTGCAGGGCGCGGATGAACCGCTCGACGGTCGGTGGCCCCTCGCCTCGGCCCGACGTCAGCAGGCCGCGGTCCGCGGCCTGGGCCAGGCGGACCACCGACACCTTGGAGCTGGTCACCTCCTCGATGGCGGCCCGGACGCCGGCGGTGGCCAGGCCCGGTTCGATCGCGGCGACCAGTTCGACGAGGACGGCGTGCGGATCGGCTGTGATCCGCTCGGCCCGGGCGCTCACGGCCCGGTGATCCGGGCCCGCTTGGGCCGGCACTCGCCGACGCCGATGGCCTCGGTGCCGTCTGCGGTCTCCCTGGCCCGTGCCCGTCCGGTGGAGACCGGTTCGATGAGCTCGTCCATCGAGCACCCCCGGATGTCCAGCAGTGCCATCAGAACCTTCAGGTTCAGCCGCTCGGGCGTCTCGACCACGAGGCGGTAGATCTGGCTGGCGGACAGGTCGATGCCCCGTTCGGGCAGGAGTGGCCGCAGGTCGGTGGTGGAGAACATGCCCCGGGTCGCCATGACCTCGCGCAGGTGCCAGCGGTAGTCCAGCTTCGCCGTCATCGTCGTCCGCTCCTTGCCGTGCCCGTGCGGGCGGTGTCGTTGTTGAAGGCCAGGTCGATGGCCTTGCGCATCATCGTGTTCGCGAAGTCGCTGCTGACCGCCGTGTAGAGAGCCGTCGTCGAGGCGTAGAGGTGGCCGACCTGGTCCTTGATGAACTTTGGGTCGACGCCGTCCTCGATGTTGTGCGTGACGTACGAGTGCCTTGTGTCCGCAGAGGCCGGCCGTGTGCGGATGACCTCGTGTCGCGATTGAGCAGGCCAGGTGTCGAGGCCGCATTCGCGACGCAGATCGTCGGTCGTGTTGCTTTCCACGGGGTTTCCTGTGATGCGGATCACTCGCTGCTGGTGCTCGTGGGGCCGTGTTGTCAGTGGGGGCTGAGATCGTGCCTCCGTGAGCGAGCTGGTTGAGCATGTCGATGAGCATGACCGGGTGTTGGGGATAGTCGAGCGAGACGAAGCGGTGCGCGAGAACTGGCCGCATCGCATTGCAACAACGATCTGCGGTGACCGCGAGGGGCGGATCTTGGTTGTGCGACGGGCCGAGACGATGTCCCGGTTCCCGGGCCACTACGACGTGATGGTCGGCGGTGCCGTGGACGTGGGCGAGTCGTATGAGGAGGCGGCGGTCCGCGAGCTGGCTGAAGAGCTCGGCGTTCGCGTGCCGGTGCGCTTCCTGTTCAAGTTCCTCTGCAGGGAAGGGATTGGCCCCATATGGTTCGGGGTGCATGAGGCCCTCTTGTTGTCGGAGTCCCTGGTCCCGGACCCGGGTGAGATCGACTGGCTGGGCTGGCTGACGGTGGCTGAACTGCGCGAAGTCGTTGATCAATGGTGCTTCGTTCCGGGAGGGCGGGAAGCGCTGCGCCGATATCTGGATTCCGGGTCCGCCAGCGGTGCGGGCGAAGTGGCAGCCTGGTGATCGGCGGTGCGGGTTGCCTCGGTTCAGGGCGGCCATTTCAGCTGCACGACCCGATCACTGTAGTTCGTGGTGCTGGAAGGCGCCTGACCTGGGTGGTTTCGGCGGAGGGTTCGCGGAGCCGGACGATCTATTCGTGTTGTGCGGCGAGCCGGGCCAGGGCCTGAGTGCGGAAGTCGGTGAGCTCGTCGATCGTCTGTTCCGACAGGGTCAGCCGGTCTTTGAGCTTGGTGATCTCTGCCTTGAGCCGGATGATTTGGGCTTCGCGGGGGTCGGGGATCTCTCCGGCCTGGTGCAGGGCCTGGAGGCGCCGGTCGAACTCGACGCGGAGGTGAGAGTAGGGGCGGGTGCCGTAGAACGCGGTGCGGTCGACCGCGGCCTCGCCGGTGAGGGTCTTGGTGTCGCACTTTCCGCCGGGCGGGATCTCGCCACGCAGGAGCCGGTCCATGGCGGCCCTGATGCGGTTCTCGTTCTCGGTCCTCTGGGCTGCGGAGATCCTCATGCCGACTCCTCTTCATTGCTTGTGGCGGAGGCCCCGTCGATCTCGGCGACCACGCGGGCGGCCCGGTCGTGGTCGGCCTGGAGCCGAGCGCGTTCGGTCTTGCGGGTGGTGCCGAGCTCGCCGAGGAAGATCCGGGCTCGCTCGGTGTGCTCGGCCCAGACGGGGCGATGGCGGGGATGATGAGTGGCCTGCAGGCAGCGGGCCGAGTCGCACATCCCCACCAGCGGCCGGTCGGCCGTCGGAGTGCCGGCCAGCTTCAGGCAGAGAGCCCGGGAGGGGTCGGTGAACCAGCAGTAGTTGGCCGGGCCCAGGTGGAGGGTGCTGGCGCGCTTGGTCAGCAGGTTGAGGATGTCGCGGTCGCCGCGTTGGGTCTTCGGCGCGAGGGCTGGCGCGTCGTCAGGGGTGCCGTCGATACTGGCGAAGAAGTCGGTGAGGCTGCGCGCTCCCGGCCCGGCGGGCAGGACGCCCTGCTGGAAGTTGCGGAACTCCTCCAGCACGAGTTGGAGGTTGCGCTCGCTCTCGTGCTTGTTGACCTCTGCCAGGAGTTCAGCCTGGGCTCCGCCGGGCCGGGAAGCATAGCCCTCGGTGGTGGCGACGCTGATGTGCTTGAGATGGATCTTGGTGGCCAGGACGCCGCCGGGCCGGTAGGCCATCTCCAGGGTGAGGGTCCTTCGGAGCATCCGGAGGTTCACCGGCCCTTGCGGGACAGGGCTGAGCGCCAGGAGAAAGTTCTGAGTTCGCCGCATAGCACTGGACGGGCTTGGGGTGAGCATCGCGGTGGTGACTGCGTCGAGGGTCCGGGCGGGACGCCATTCATGAACCGCCCGTGCCAACCGGAGAGAGGCGCCCGAACCCAGAGTAGAAATGACGGCTAGTCAGAAAGGTCAGCAAAAGGTCAGCATCGATCCGATCAGAGGCTGTCGTACCAGCCCAGACATGCGACTCGGCAGAGCATCGCGCAGGGCACATTCACCCGAGCTGAGTGCCCCGCATCTGTCTCAGTCCGACACGCCGCACTATTCGGATCTACCCTCTGAAGAGGATCAGATAGGCACGCCTACCCGACGCATTTCACCAGGTCAGCGCACCCTCCCCCGTGCCTTCAACGGGATGTCGGGGAGCCCAGGCGCACGCAGGCGGGCGCCGTCGTAGCCGTGGACTTCACCGAAGCGTGAGCTCTTCTCCCAGTCGTTTCGTGCCCATACGATCTCATCACGGATCGTCCGATGAAGTTCCACCACATTGCACGGCTTTGCCGTTCCGTCCCAGGTCAGGGGCTTGATCGACCATCCGGGGCCAGCGAAAGGTCAGCAAGACGCCCGGGAGTCGACAGCCATGGACACCACCAACCTCGTCCGCGGCACGGGCAACCTCTTCAAGGAGTGCGAGCGACCGGCACATGCTCGCCGAGCAGCACCGGCAGCGTGCGGTGCCCGTTGGAGATCAGCGAGTCGACTGGCTCCAGCCGCGCGTCCGGGGCGAACGCGAGGCCGGGGAATCGCGCAAACAGCCTGCTCAGCGCGGTGCGCCCCTCCAGGCGGGCCAGCGGCGCGCCAAGGCAGAAGTGCGGGCCGTACCCGAAGGCGAGGTGGTCCTTGACCAGCCGGGTGACGTCGAACGCGGCGCCACTGTCTCCGTAACGCGCCGGGTGGCGTCCTGCGGCCGCGTAGCTGCCCAGGATCGGCTCGCCCCGGCGCACCGTCACCCCGCCGGGCAGCTCGATGTCCTCCACCGCGAAGCGCAGCGGCAGGTGGGCGAGCGGGGCGTTGCGGCGCAGCGTCTCCTCCACCACGTCGTCCCAGCCGACCTCGCCCGCGCGCACCAGGGCGAGCTGGTCGGGGTGGGTGAGCAGGTTGGTGATGCCGTTGTCGATCAGATTCACGGTGGTCTCGTAGCCGGCCGTGACGATCAGCAGAAGGGTGTCGCGCAGCTCCTCCTCGCTCAGTGCGCCGGAGCCGCCGTCGGACTCGGTGTCGCGGGCGGCGATCAGCAGAGAGGTCATGTCGTCGCCCGGCACGCGGCGCTTGACGGCAATCAGCTCCTCCAGCAGGGCCTGGAACGCCGCTCCGTTGGCCGCCGACTCCTCGGGGGTGAGGGTGGTGGAGAACACCTTGTCGACCACTCCCCGGAAGCCCTCGGTCACTTCGTGCGGCAGGCCCAGCAGCTGGGAGATGACCCGGATCGGCAGCGGATAGGCGAAACGGTCGCGCAGGTCCACCACCTCGCCGGGGGCGCTCGCGGCCAGGTCGTCCAGCAGGGCGTCGGTCAGCTCTTCGATGCGCGCCGTCATCGCGGTGACCCGGCGGGGCGTGAAGGCGTTGCTCACCAGTCGGCGCAGTCGCCGGTGGTCGGCGCCGTGCGCGTTGAACATGTTGCGCACGCTCACCCACAGTGCCAGCGGCCAGGTCCGCACCGCCTCGTCGAATGCGGGCCAGTGCAGCAGGCCGTCCTTGGAGACCCGGGGATCCTTGAGCAGTTCCTCCAGCAGCACGGGGTCGGACACCGACCAGGCCCGGACGCCCAGGATGTCGACCGGTGTGGCCGGACCGCGTGCGAACAGCTCGGCGGTCTCGGCCTCACGGGCACGGCCGGTCGGGTCGAGCACGATCGGGTCGAGCACGATCGGGTCGAGCACGATCGGGTCGAGCACGATCGGGTCCGGCGCGTTCAGTTCCGGTACGAGACGCTCCACAGGGGTCCTCCAGTCGATGCGGTACGAGTGCGCGGTCGTCGGCCACGCGCCGGAGAAGAATGCGGGCCCGTGCACCGCTGAGTCGGGCTTCTCGCTCGCCCGCGGGTGAGTCGACGACCGAGCCGTACACGGACGCGACGACCGCGCGGCCCGTACCGGAAACCCAGGCGCGGGCACACCGTGCGCAGGAAGTCGGCGGGGTCGACCTCCTGCGCACGGCGGGGGTGTCCGGGTCGGGAGGTCAGTAGTCCCAGACCGCCGGCACGAAGCGGAACGTGCCGCTGCCGGCATCCGCCACGTGGCAGACGGACGGGAACGGCAGGTGACTGGCCATCAGTTGCTCGCCGGTCGCCGCCATTTCCGTCAGGAGCCGGGTCCGGATGCGGGCCGACTCCTCGGGATCGTGATCGAAGCCGTTGTGCCACTCGGGCTTCCGGTCCCCGCACTGGAACACGGCGTCGCCCGCGAACGTCAGCCGGTCGCCGCCGGACTCCAGGCGGACGATGCTGTGGCCGGGGGTGTGACCGCCGGTGCGGCGGATCAGGACGCCCGGCGCCACCTCGTACTCCTGCTCGAAGGGCCGCAACTGGCCGCGGTACAGATCGAGGAACCGCGAGGCGGTCGTGCGGAGCACGTCCGGCACCGGTGCGGGCATGTCGGTGCGGGAGAAGTCGGGCGCCGCCCAGAACTCGGCCTCGGCCGCGGCCAGGTGGACCCGCAGGTCCGTACGCAGCCGACCCCGCAGCCCCTCGACGAGCAGCCCGCCGATGTGGTCCATGTGCAGGTGGGTGAGCACCACGTCGGTCACCGACGCGGGGTCTATCCCGGCGGCGTCCAGTCGCGCGGCCAGCTGCCCGGCCCGCGGGAAGCCCGGGAACTCCGTCCCCAGGCCGGAGTCGACGAGGACGGTCCGGCCGCCACTGCGCACCACGGACACGTTCAGAGGCCAGTTGATCGACTCCAGCGGCAGGTACATGTCGCCGAGCCAGGCCTTCAGGTCGGCCGGGGCGGCGTTGGTGGCCAGCGTGGTGGGGGAGATCGGCAGCACCCCGTCGCTGATCACCAGCACGTCGATGTCGCCGACCTTCAACGCGTAGCGCGACGGGACCGGTTCGTCGCGTCCCGGCGCGTCGGGGCGGGCGAAGTTGGCCTGGGTCATGGGTGTTCTCCTTACGAAGGGCGTCAGCCGGAGGCCTCGACGGCGCCACCGCGGGCTGCGCCGTCCAGTCATCCCTACAGACCGGCGAGCGGTCCGGTCTGTGACAGCCGCCCCGCTCCGAAGCCACCGCAGCACACCGTTGACCGCGCCCGAGCCGAAGCGACGAGGTGTCACAGATGGGGTGCGAGCCCGGTCTTCCTGCATGGGAACGGACGCCCCGGTACCCGGCACGGGTGAGCCCGGCCGGGCGGGGCGGCCGCTCCGGCGGCGGGCCGCCCGGGGCGGCCTCCGGCATGGGCCCGCCGCGCCCATGCCGACGGCACGACGACGCAGGAAACGAGGCCACGTGAAACACCTCCGACCAGCGGCGGCCTTACTGGCCGCCCTGGTGATCCCCCTCGCAGCACCGGAACTGGCCACCGCGGCCCCAGCACCCGCCCCACCGGCGGTCTCCGCCCCGGCAGCGGCGTCCGAGGCCGCCTCCGCGGCCGCGGAGGAGCCGGACCTCAGCTACGCCAACCGCACCTCCCCGCCGATCGGCATGCCAGACTGGTCGCGCGTCGGCTACCGGGGCGGGCAGGACCTGTCGCGCGGCGAGTCGGCCCTCACCGAGGACGCCGCCTGCCGCATCTCGCCGCAGGAGCTCGCCGCCACCTACGGGGTGCGCGCGGACGACGGGGCCGACGACACCGCCGGCCTGCAGCGGGCGATCGACGACATCAAGGCCCAGTGCTCGCCCAAGGCCGACTTCAACCGCCTCTCCCTCATCGAACTGCCCGCCGGCCGGATCGACCTGTCCCGGCAGGTCTACGTCGACGCCGGCTTCCTGACCCTCCGGGGGAAGGGCTCCGGCGCGGGCGGTACCCGGCTGGTCTTCCGGCCCGACCTCAGCACCCGGTACGACCAGGTGGCCAACGGCCGCTGGGACCAGGACTCCATGGTGGCCGGGACCGGCGGCGACGTCGGCGGGGGTGGCTGGATCTGGCCGGGGCGCGGCATGTTCCGGGTCCAGACCCGGGAGGTCGCGGCCCGGTACCAGGACGACTGGGAGGCGGCCACGACCGTCCCCATGCGCAAGGACATCTTCGAGGGCAGCGTCAACCAGCACTGGGTCTCCGGCCTGAAGCTGGCCGCCCGGGACGGCGACCCGGGCTACTCCGCCCGGAAGGGGTCGTCCGTCGTCCGCCTGGACGCCAAGACCGACATGAAGAAGTTCCGGACCGGCGGCTACGTCTGGGTCGGCGCGGCCAACAGCAAGAACTTCTACGCGCAGCAGGGCATCACCGACCCGAGCATGATCGAGGCGCTCCACATGCGCCAGCAGATGTTCAAGGTCGTCCGCGTCGACGCCACGGCCAGGACGGTCACCCTGGACCGCGCGCTGGAGTGGGACCTGCCGGTGAACTCCGAGTCGGACGGCTCCCCCCCGATCAACGGCAGCGGCACCCCGTACGCCAGCAAGATCACCCCGCTGAAGACCGTCGAAGGCGTCGGCTTCGAGGACTTCGCCTTCACCCAGGACATGAACGGCCTGCCCAAGATCGGCGGCCAGGAGACCTACCGGCTGACGCCCGAGCAGGCCGTGCACAACTACGGCAACCTGGCGCCCGAGTACGCGATGCACGGCATCGTCTTCAAGTGGGCCGCGAACAGCTGGGCGCGCGGCCTGAAGGCCGAGATGACCGGCTCGCACCCGATCGTCACGGAGAACGCGCGCAACCTGCAGATCGAGCGCAACAGCTTCGACGGCGCCTGGAACAAGGGCAAGGGCGGCAACGGCTACCTGCGCGGCAGCCGCGTCTGGGACTCCCTGTGGGCCCACAACGTCAGCCGCAACCTGCGCCACTTCACCTTCCAGTGGTCGGCCAGCGGCAACGTCGCCTTCCGCAACGACCTCGACTCGGACCTCAACCTGCACGGCGGTTGGGAGCACAACAACCTCTTCGAGCAGAACACCCTGCGGATCCCGTACGAGCACCGCTCGGGCAGCTGCCAGGCCAACTGCGGCGGCGAGGGCGGCGAGATGGACGACGGGACGTGGTACCCGATCTGGTGGGCGGCCGGCCCCAAGGCGGGGAAGTGGTCCGGCTCCTCAGGGCCGCAGAACGTCTTCTACAACAACACGATGCTCAAACAGACCGTCCCGGGCGGCCCGTTCGAGCCGTACGGGCCCTACGGCACCCGGACCGGCACCGCCTTCCAGTTCGGCTCCGACAGCCAGGACCCGGACCGCTTCCAGCCGCTCGGCCAGAGCGGGCAGGCCATCGCCGACTGGACCGGCCGGGAGACCCTGGACTACACCGGGGCGGGGGTGGTGCCGCTCGACGTGGGCAAGCGGCACTCCCTGTTCCTGCGGTACACCGGCGGCGAGCTCGACCCCCGCGCCGACGGCGATCGCAAGGTGATCACCTGGAACATGCGAGGCCGGTCCATCACGGGGTCGAACAACAACTCCGACAAGTGGGAGACGAGCCTCCAGCACATGGTCGCCACCCGCCGGCCCGACGTGATCCTCCTGCAGGAGGCCGGCGCCCCGCCCTTCCCGCTGGGGATCAACGCCGAACGCATCGACATCGAGCAGACCGCGTACCAGCGGCGGAACTCCGCGGGCGAGGTCATCGACACGCCCCCCGTCCGCGAGTACCGGCGCACCCTGAGCGGCGTGAACGGCTACCTGTACTGGCTGCAGACGGACACCAACACCACGGGTGTAGGCCAGATGAACCTGGCTATCTGGACCCGGGAGCGGGCCCTCGACCCCAACGACCCCACCGGCGCCGGGCGGATCTTCGTCGTTCCCTCGCCCGGGACCGGCCTCTCCCGACCGGCGCTCGGCGTGCGGGTCGGCGGAACGATCTACTTCACGGTGCACATGGACACCGGCGGCGGCGCGAACGCCACCGTCCTGCTCAACACCATCAGGTCCCGGGTGGCCTCGCCGCAGGGGCTGCCCACCGCCGTCTTCGGCGACTTCAACACCGATCTCGGTACGTTCCGCCGGACGATGAGCAGGCTGTGGGACTTCCAGGGGGCTCGGGACCACACCTACCCGGTCAACGGCGACCAGCCCCCGGGGAACTACGACTTCGGGGCGATCTCGGCGCGTTTCGGACCCGAACCGCAGGTGTACTTCACCAGCGCCGACCGGGTCGAGTCCGTGCGGACCTCGGACCACTACCCCGTCGCCTTCACGCTCTCCCCCACACCGGGCGATCCGCTGCCGACGCCGACGCCGGCCCCCCAGAAGAGGAAGCCTAAGGGGGACCGCACCGCCCGCTCCGCCAAGAGCACCTACGCGCCCTACCCCAGCAGCAAGCCCGGCGGTGGCACGGGCGGCAGCGGCCGGACGCTCGGCACCCGGCCGCTCAACCGGGGCAACCGCGACATGGAGACCCTCGTGTTCGAGCCGGCCGCCGACCACCCGGACCAGTTCCGCATCCTGCACCGGATGACCCGCACCTACCTGAGCCAGGAGTTCGGCCTGCTCAACACTCCCGCGGTGCTGCTGCCCGAAGGCGACCAGGGGCTCACGCAGATCTGGAGCGTCATCGACATGGGCGACGGCACCTGGGTCGTGCTGAACGCCGAGACCGCGCAGGTGCTCGCCGCCGTCGACGGGCCCGAGGGAGAGGAGGTGATGCTCCGCGACTTCGACTCGGAGGACGCCTCCCAGCGGTGGTTCTTCCAGGACCCCGAAGTCGAGGCGCTGGACGTGGACAAGCTGCTGCGGCAGGACGACGATTCTCAGGACCTGGTGGTCGGCGTGCCGACCGGCACCGGCACCGGCCTCCCGCTGGACCTGGTGGTCGACGGCAACGGCGCCCGCGAGCAGTTCACCACCGTCTCCGCGGACCGGATCGGCGAGGACTACTGCTACTACCTCGTCAACAACGGGAGGTACGTCAACACCTCCGCCTCCGACCCCTACCCCCGGCACGAGGCGCTCGTGACGCTCGACGCGTTCCGCCCCGACCACCCCAGCTACCTGTGGTGCACCGACACGCCGGACCGGCACGCCACCGCGGGCGTGCGGCTGACCCAGCGCACGGCCACCGGCCAGCGCCTCTACCTCACCTCGCGCGGGAACGCCCGGGGGATCGCCGTGACCGAGAGCCTCGCCGCCGCGGACCTGTGGACCTGGAAGGAGATCCCCCAGTGAACGACCCGAGGCAGCACACGCGGCCCGGCGGACGGAGGCGGCGGCGTGCGACGACGTGACGTCCTGCGGGCCGCCGCCGCGCTCCCGCTGGCCGCGGCGCTCCCCCGCCCCGCGAACGCGGCCGGCGCCGCCGCGGAGGCATCCGCGGCGGACGTTCTGCCGAGCCGGGCCGCCGTGACCGGGGCCGTCCGCCTGGTGAACGACCACTGGATCGGCACCCACCCCGAGCCGCAGCCTGCTCGCCTCGCAGCGCCCGGACGGCTTCTGGAACCCCTCCCTGGGCGATCCGGCGCACCTGCCGGGCAAGGAGTCCAGCGGCACGGCCCTGTTCTGCTTCGGCCTGGCGTTCGCCATCCGCACGGGCGTGATCGACCGGGCCGCGTACCTGCCGGTCCTCGCCCGGGGCTGGAACGCGCTGGTGCGCGACGCGGTCCACCCGGACGGGCGGCTGGGCTGGGTGCAGGGCGTCGGCGACCAGCCGGAGTCCAACCAGCCCGTCGGCCACGGGTCCACCGCGGACTTCGGGGTCGGCGCCTTCCTGCTGGCGGGCTCCGAAGTGGCCCGACTGAACGATCACTGACGGTTTGTCACAGAACGGGGGCGTTCCCGGTCTTCCTCTGCGGGAGCGGGAACGCCCCCTCCGACGCCGGGCCCTCGGGCCGGCACCACCCATCGGGAGCACCGAATGACGACAACAGTTCTCCAGCGCCGCGGGGTCCGCGCCCTGCTGGCGTTCGCCGTGGCCGCCGCGGTCGCCGTCCCCGGCCTCGGGGCCGCGTCCCCGGCCCGGGCGGACACGCCCGACGGCACCACCAAGGTCGTGGAGGTGAAGCTCGACTACAACTACACCGGGGGCAACGTCGCCGGGTACCACACGGCACTCATCCGCCTCCGCCAGGCGGCGGGGCGGCAGTTCCGCGACGACGACGTCTACATCACCCAGGCGACGCCGCCCGGCCTGATCGCCCTGCGGATCCAGGACCGCGACGGCAACGAGCTGTCGAGCCTCTACTTCAACCCGGCGAACCTCTACGTCGGCGGCTTCCGCACCAAGAGCGGCAAGCTGTACGCATTCAACGACGCCTCGGAGAACGTGCGCACCGAGATGGGCCGCGGCGGCCAGGTGAACACGCTGGCCTTCGGCGGCAGCTACGGCTCGCTCATCTCCACCGCCGGGGACGAGCCGTCGATCGAGTGGCTGAACGGATTCCTCGGCTCGGCCGAGACCGTCGGCAGGGCCGACCAGCAGCTGGGCGAGGCCGCCGGCCGGGCCACCGTCGCCCGGGCGCTGATCAAGCTGATCGGCGCCTTCTCCGAGGCGGCCCGGTTCACCGACTTCCGCGACACCTGGGACGCGGTCGTCGCCGGGCGCAACGGCGGCGCCTTCTTCGAGATATCGAACCCCCGGCTGCGGGCGCTGCGCGGCGCCTGGGGATCCATCTCCAAGTTCGCGATCGACATCACCACCGTCCCGTCCACGCCTCCCCTGACCGTCAACGGCGTGGGCACGTTCGCCACCTGGCAGGACGTCCGGGACCACCTGCGGGTGATCCGCCGATAGCGGGCCCGCGGGCCTCCCGGCGGCAGCCGGGGCGGACGGGCGGAGCGGGGTCGGCGCAACGGGCCGCCCCCGCTCCGCCCGTTGCGCCGCGGGTGGGGCGGTGTGGTTCCGGCGGTGCCCGGAGCCGCTGCGGAGGCCCCGTTCACCGCGCCGCCAGCAGCGACTCCAGGGCGGCGGTGTCCCCGGCCCGGGCGGCCGCGACGAAGGCCGCCAGCAGCAGCCGGTGCTCCGTCGGGTCGGCGGCCCCCCGCTGCTCGGCAGCCAGGCGGCGGCGGGCCCGGCTGGTGATCTGGCGGACGTTGACGGCGCTGAGGCACAGCATCGCGGCGATGTCGGCGTTGGCGTACTCGAAGGCCTCGCGCAGGATGTACACCGCCCGCTCCGTGGGCGTCAGCCGCTCCAGGACCACGAGCAGCGCGGACGCCAGCTCCTCCGCCCGCTGCACGCCGGCCTCGGGGTCGCTGCCGGTGTCGACGGGCTCGGGCAGCCAGGGGCCGAGCGGGGTCTGGCGGCGCGCCCGGGCGGACTGTGCCACGTTGAGGGCCAGCCGGGTGGTGGCGCGGGACAGGAAGGCCGCGGGGCTGACCACCGCCGAGCGGTCGGTCAGCTGCCAGCGCAGCCACACGTCCTGGACCACGTCCTCCGCCTCGACCGCGCTGTCCAGGATCCGGTACGCGGCGCCGAAGAGGCGGGGCCGCAGCCCCTCGAAGGCGGCCGCGGCCTCGTCCAGGGTGGCCTCCCCGGCGGGCGGCCGGGTGTCCGGACGCGTCCCGGGCAGGTCTGTCAACATGCTCATCACGGCTCCGTTTCGCCTGCGGCATCCGTCGATGCCCCCGGGGAACACGCTCCCGCCGCGGCCCCCGCCGTGACGCCCCGGAAGGTGCCTGGTCCGCCGCCCCGGGGGTACCGGGGCGGGCACACCCGGGGGTACCGGGGCGGGCACACCGTCGGCGGGAACCGGGGCTCGGGCGCGGGCTCAGGCCATGGCCGCCGCGCTGCCGAGCAGGGCGCCGCCGAGCTGCTTGCGGGAGGTGACGCCGAGCTTCGTGTACACCTTGCGCAGGTGCCACTCCACCGTGTGCGGGCTGAGGAACAGCTGGGCCCCGATCTCGGGGTTGGTCATCCCGCCCTCGGCCAGGCGCGCGATCTGGGTCTCCTGGGCGGTGAGCGCGGTCCGTGACTCGGCCGGGCGCCGGGGCGCCGTCGCGCCGGTGGCGCGCAGCTCCCGCCACGCGCGCTCCGCGAAGCCCTCGACCCCGATCCGGCTCAGCGTCTGGTAGGCGGTGCCCAGGTGCTCGCGGGCGTCGGCCCGGCGGTTCTCCCGCCGCAGCCACTCGCCGTAGAGCAGGTGGGCGCGGGCGTGGGTGATCCGGACCCCGGTGCGGCCCAGGCGTTCGACGGCCTCCTGGTGGAGGGCCTCGGCGGCCGCTCCCGCGTTCACCTGGGCGCGCACCATGGCGGAGGTGCCGAGGGCCCAGTCGGTGCCGCTGGCCCGGGCCAGGTCGGCGACCCGGTGGGCCGCCTCGGCGGCGCGGGCCGGCCGGCCGCTGCGGGCGGCGGCCTCGACGAGCTCGACCGTCGACCTGATCGCGAGGCCGAGCTCCTGGAGGCTCTCCGCGCCGCGTTCGGCAGCGGCGCAGGCTTCCTCGTAGCGGCCGAGCCCGTTGTACAACACGGCCTTCGCCCACTCGCCAGAGCCGGGGACGTCGCCCGGCCTGCCCCGGTGGGGGCCGGCGTCCCGGGCCATGGCGTCGGTCGCCCTGAGCACCTCGGCCTCCCGGCCCCTCCACGGTTCGGTCACCAGGGAGGCGTAGTGGGCGAGGTAGCGGCTGCCGGTGGCCTCGCCGATCGCCTGCGCCTCGGCGATGAGCGCGTCCGCGAGGTCGAGTTCGCCGGCCAGGACGCGGTTGGAGACGAGTTGCAGCAGGGCCGACGGCAGCACCGACAGCGTGCCCGTCCCGCGGGCCAGCTCGACCAGGCGCGAGGAGAGCACTGTGTTGCTGTCGAAGTCCCAGACGTTGAAGGCCATCCGGGCGGCGAGCGGGAACCAGCCGAGGCCCTCCTCCGCGGAGACCTCCTCGGTGCACAGGGCGCCCAGGGCGCGCAGCACCGTGGGCGCGCCCGCCCGGTAGCCGTCGACGGTCATCGCGGCCAGGCCGCGCAGCAGCAGGTCGTTGTGCTCCGGGGGCGGCCCGGGCGGTGCGGCGAGCGCGGCCCGGGCGATGTCGGCCAGCGCGGCGCCGCTCGGCGGCCGGTCGATGATGAGGGCGGCGTGCAGCGCGTCGCGGTAGGTCTGCTGGGCGAGTCCGGTGTCCAGCGCCTCCAGGCGGCCGGCGGCCCGCACCAGCACCGGCAGGGCGCTGCCGGCGTTCTGGGAGGCGAACACGATCCGCCCGCGCAGCAGGTCCGCCTGGGCGAGCCGGCGCTCGTCCAGCGGGCCGAGGGCGGCGGCGTCCAGCAGTTCGCGCGCGGTGTCGTAGCCGCCGGCCTGGTACTTGGCCTGGGCGGCCGCCAGGGCCCTGACGGCGCGGGCGGCCGGGTCGGGGGTGAGCTCGGCCGCCCGTTCCAGGAACGCGGCGGCGGCCGCGACCCCGCCGCGGGCCTGCGCCCGGCCGGCGGAGCGCTCCAGTTCGGCGGCGACCTCCTCGTCGGGCCCCGCAGTGGCGTTGGCGAGGTGCCAGGCGCGGCGGTCGGGGTCGGTGTCCGGGTCGGTCGCCTCGGCCAGGGCCCGGTGCACCTGCTGCCGGACCTCGGGCGCGGCGGCCCGGTAGGCCGCCGAGCGCACCACGGGGTGCCGGAACCGCACCCGGGTGCCGATCGTGACCAGGCCCGCGGCTTCGGCCGACGGGGCGGCGGAGTCTTCGATGCCCAGCAGGGCGGCGGCCTCGGCCAGCAGGGCGACGTCCCCGACCGGTTCGGCCGCGGCGAGGAGCAGCAGGTGCCGGGCGGCGGGCGGCAGGGCCTGGATCCGGTGCATGAAGCTCTGCTCGATCTGCCCGGCCAGCGGCCGCGCGTCGGGGCGTCCGAAGCCGCCTGCCAGTTCCTCGGGGCCGAGCCCGCGGGGCAGTTCGAGCAGGGCCAGGGGGTTGCCCTGGGTCTCGGCGACGATGCGGTCGCGGACGCGCTCGTCGAGCCGGCCCGGGACCACGGAGTCCAGCAGGGCGCGGGCGTCGCTGTCGCCGAGCCGTCCGACCGTGAGCTGCGGCAGCCCCGTGAACCGGGGCTCCAGGGACGGCTCGCGCACGGCGAGGACCAGGCCGATCCGCTCGGCGAGCAGGCGCCGGGCGACGAAGGCCAGCGTCTGCACGGAGACCTCGTCCAGCCACTGGGCGTCGTCGACGAGGCAGAGCAGCGGGTCCTGTCCGGCGGCGTCGGCGAGCAGACTGAGCACGGCGAGGCCGACCAGGAAGCGATCCGGCGGGGTGCCCGCGGTCAGGCCGAACGCGGTGCCCAGCGCGTCGCGCTGCGGGGCCGGCAGGCGGCCGAGCCGGTCCAGGAGCGGTGCGCACAGCTGGTGGAGCCCGGCGTACGGGAGCTCCATCTCGGACTGGACGCCGGTGACCCGGGCGGTCCGGAGTCCCCGCGCCCCGGCGGCGGCGTGCTCCAGCAGTCTGGTCTTCCCCACGCCCGGCTCGCCGCGGAGCACCAGGACCCGGCTCCCGCCGCCGCGCACGGCGTCGAGCAGTTCCTCCAGTGCCCCGCACTCGCGGCTGCGCCCCAGCATCTCCTGATTCATGGGCCGGCCGGCCTCCCCTTCGCGTCCCCGCCGGACCCAGGTCCCCGGGCCCGGCGCGCGGTCGTTCCTGGCGCGAACCGCGGTGCCGTCCCCGAGGGCGGCCGCGCTCGCGCGCGGCGCCGGTCGGCGCCGCCGGGCCCACCCTGCCGCCCCGGACCGCCGGCCGGCGCCCGGGGAACCCCGGGTCGACCCCCGGGTGTCCCCCTGGGGCTCCCAGGGGTCCGGGGAGGGCAGGCCTTCAGGCGTCGGCCAGGGCGGCGCGGAGCCGGTTGCGGGACTTGACGTCGAGCTTGGTGAACACCTTGCCCAGGTGCCATTCCACAGTGCGGGGGCTGATGAAGAGTTCGGCGCCGATCTCGGAGTTGGTCAGGCCGTCGGCGGCCAGGCGGGCGATCTGGCCCTCCTGGGCCGTGAGGGCCTCGCGCCCCGCCCCGCCCGCGTCGGCGGGTCGCGGCCGGACCGTCTCGCCGGTGGCCAGCAGTTCGCGCCGCGCGCGCTCGGCGAAGGCCTTCGCGCCGAACCCCCGCAGCAGCTCGTGGGCGGTGCGCAGGTGCCCGCGCGCGTCGCCGCGCCGGTTCTCGCGGCGCAGCCACTCGCCGTACACCAGGTGGGTACGGGCCAGGTGGACGGCGATGCGGCTGCGTTCGAGGCGGGCCAGGGCCTCGCGGTAGAGCCGGTCGGCACCCGGGCCGTCGTCCAGCAGGGCGCGCGAGCGGGCCAGCACGCCGAGGGCCCAGTCGGTGCCGGCCGCCCCGGCGCAGTCCTCCAGCCGGCGCAGGGCCGCCGCGGCCCGCTCGGGGGCGTCGGCGCGGGCGGCCGCCTCGACGAGTTCGGCGAGGGCGAAGCCGTGGACGGCCAGGTCCTCGTGCGCAACGGCCCGTTCCGCGTGGGCCAGGGCGTCCTGATAGCGGCCGAGGCCGTTGTGGAGGACAGCGAGGAGGTAGTGCTCCAGGCCGATCGCGCGACCCTCGCCCCATGAGTTCGCGTCCCGGGCGGCGCTGCGGATCACCTCGGCGGCCCGCGCGTCCTCGCCGCGCCAGGCCGTCAGCAGGAGCGCGGGGTACGCCATCGGCGAGTGGCCGGTCGCCTCCGCGATGGTGTCGGCCTCGTCGATGAGCGCCGCCGCGAGGTCGAAGTCGCCGGCGTGCACGGACAGGGCGGCCCGGTAGCCGAGGGCCAGGGGGAGGACGTTGAGGGCGCCGGCCTCGCGGGCCGAGCGGACCGCTTGCTCGGTCATCCAGTGCCATGCCTCGTCGTCCCACAGCTCCCCGGCGACCAGCCAGGTCAGCCAGAGCCAGCGCATGGCGTCGCCGCTCTCGCGGACGGCGGCCTGCCGGAAGGCCCCCAAGGCGGACCGCAGAAGCGGCCCGCCCTCGGCGCAGCCGTCGAGGAACCAGGCCGCCAAGCCGTCGAGGAGAAGGTCCGTGGGCCGTGCGGGCAGCACCCCGGGCGGTGCCGTGCGGGCGGCTTCGGCGACCTCCCGCACCCCGATCTGTCGGCCCAGGCGGCCGGCGAAGACCGCCGATCCGAGGGCGTCCAGGTACGCCTCGCGCGCGAACGCGTCCCCGGCCCGCGCCAGCCGGCCGGCCGCGTCGAGCAGCAGGGGCAGCGCCTCTCCGCCGCGCCGGCGGGCGAAGGCGACCTGGGCGCGGAGCCGGACCAGTCGGGCATGCTGCGCCTCGTCCAGCGGGCCGAGCTGGGCCGCGGCGAGGAGTTCGAGCGCCGCGTCCGGGGATCCGGCGTCAAACGCGGCCTGGGCGGCGGCACCCGCGCGCGTGCCCCGCAGGGCCGGATCGGGCGTCAGTTCGGCCGCGCGCCGCAGGAAGGCCGCCGCCGCCGCGATCCCGCCGCGGGCCTGGGCCCGGCCGGCCGACCGTTCGAGCTCGCCCGCCAGGGCCTCGTCCGGGTCCACCGCCGCGTGGGCGCGGTGCCACGCCCGGCGGTCCGAGTCGAAGGCGGGGTCGGTGGCCTCGGCCAGCGCGCGGTGCACGTCCCGGCGCACGGTGGGGTCGGCAGCACGGTAGGCCGCCGAGCGGACCAGCGGGTGGCGGAACCGCACCCGGGTGCCGAACTCGATCAGCCCCGTGGCCTCGACCGCTCCCTCGGCGTCCGCGCCGAGGTCGAGCCGCTCGGCGACCCGCCGCAGCAGCGGCGCGTCCCCCATCGGCTCCGCGGCAGCCGCCAGCAGCAGCCGCTGGGCAGCGGCGGGCAGTGCGCCGATGCGCTGCAGGTAGGCCTGCTCGATCTGGCCGGCCAGCGGGCGGACGTCCGGGCGCCCGAACCCGCCGGCCAGCTCCGCCGCCGACAGCCCGCGGGTCAGTTCCAGCAGGGCCAGCGGGTTGCCGCGGGTCTCGGCGACGATGCGGTCCCGGACCCGCTCGTCCAGCCGCCCGGGCACCACCGATTCCAGCAGCGCCCGCGCGTCGTCGTCGCGCAGGCCCCGGACCGCGATCTCGCGCAGCCCCCCGAAGGGGTCGCCGCCCGCGACGGGCGCCGGGGTGCGCGCTGCGAACACCAGCGCCACCCCTTCCGCCAACAACCGCCGGGCGACGAAGGCCAGCGTCTGGGCGGAGACCCGGTCGAGCCACTGGGCATCGTCCACGACGCAGACCAGCGGCTGCTCCTCCGCCGCCTCGGCCAGCAGGCTGAGCACCGCCAGGCCGACCAGGAAGCGGTCCGGCGCGGTCCCCGCGCTCAGGCCGAACGCGACGGACAGGGCGTCGCGCTGGGGGCCGGGGATGCGGTCGAGCCGCCCTATCAGGGGCACGCAGAGCTGGTGCAGTCCGGCGAACGCCAGTTCCATCTCGGACTCGACGCCGACCGCCCGCAGGACGCGGCACCCGCTCGCCCGCTCCACCAGGTACTCCGCGAGGGCGGACTTGCCGACCCCCGGTTCGCCGCGCAGCACGAGGACCTGGCCCCGGCCCTCCCGGGCCCCGGCGATCACCTGATCCAGCACTCCGCACTCGCTGCGCCGGCCGCGCAGCCTGCGCCACGGAGCGCTGCCCGCCATCCGCCACCACCATGCAGTTCAAGGTCCGGGCTCTGATCGTTCCGGGTCGTCCCCATCATGCATCAGCCCTCGCGGAGCGGACAAACCCCTGCCGGGCACCGCCGCAGGCGCTCTGAAGATCCGTCACCACGGCAGCCGGCCGACGTACTCTCCCGGCCGAGCAGCACTCCCGGGCGAAGCAGGCTCGTTCTGGCGAGCCCGAAGGTCTCGGTGACCGCGCGCCCGGTCCCGGCCTTCCTTCTCCCGTAGTCGGGATTGACCCCCGACCCTGCGTGCGAGAGCCGGCCGGGATCCAGAACGGCATCGGCCGAGGTCTTCCACACCGGGGAGTCGCCACTCAAAGGCTCGATGGGCCAGCCCTCGTACACCGCCACCGTCGAGACGTACACATAACGGCCGACGACCGGTTCCAAGGCCCGGCGCCGGTAAACACGTCGCGCGGGCCGAGCGACGAGGCGCAGGTGTCAATCCTCGCGTCCCAGGGGCCGTGCGCGGCCAACCGGGCGCGGTCCTCCGGCTGCTCCCGATCACCGTGAAGCGCGGTCGCTCCGGGCACGGGGCTACCGGACCGACCCCGGGTGAACGTGGCCACCTCTCCCAGCCCCTCCCCAGTGCACCTGTCACGATGGTCGGACCAGGAACCAACCGCCGCCCAGGACCAGAATCCTCATGGGCGAGTGCGGGTGTGCCTGGTGGAACCCGGAGCCTTCGTGACCGCGATGCTGGACCGGGCGGTCGCGGACCTCGGCGGCGCCCGCGACGGCGGTGCGGCCGGGTCAGGCACACGGCGTCACGCGGGCTCCCGCAGAGCCGACTCTCCCGACCGG
Organism: Kitasatospora sp. NPDC058218; assembly: GCF_042882445.1. Taxonomy (NCBI): domain Bacteria; kingdom Bacillati; phylum Actinomycetota; class Actinomycetes; order Kitasatosporales; family Streptomycetaceae; genus Kitasatospora; species Kitasatospora sp. NPDC058218. The sequence goes on from NZ_JBHVWC010000021.1 coordinate 57,988, forward strand.
CCCTCTCCCACGATCCCCATGGAACGGCGCCAAGGGGGCGGTTCCCGCTCTCCAGGCTGTTCAGCGGGCGAGTACGTGGCCGTCGTGGGGGCGGTGGTCGCGGGAGCGGCGCAGGTCGGTGGTCACGTAGGTGCGTTGCAGCCAGCGGTCCGCTCCGTCGTAGCGGGGGCGGAAGGCGGTGCGGCCGTGGACGGTGACGCGGTTGTCGATGACGACCAGGTCGCCGGGGGTGAGGCGCAGCGTGCGCGCGGTCGCCTCGCAGGCGCGGCCGAATTCGGTCAAGGCGGCGGTGGCCCGGGAGGTGAGCGGGGTGGTGACGAGTTGGGCCATGCGGATGTCGGGGTCCTCGGCTGCTCCCGACAGCACGGGCCGGGGCTCGGCAGCGGGCCGGCTCGTGGCGTCCGGGCCGAAGGAGGGTGGTGGGGTGGTGATGAACTCCGGTGCGAACAGGGCCTGGCGGGCGGCCGGGGAGAGGAGCGGCAGGGCCTGGCGGAGGCCGGCGACGCGCATGCCGGCGATCCGGTCGTGGTCGGCGCGCAGGCACAGGAAGATCACATAGTCGGGTGGGTGGGGGTGGAAGCCGTTCTCGGTGTGGAAGGACAGCGGCACCGCTCCGGCGTTGCCGTGAAAGGTCTCCTGCCCGGGTACGGGGACGACGTCCTGGACGAGGGCGCCGGATTTCTCGGCCAGGTAGGCGAGCGGCTCGCCGAGCCCGCAGGCCACCATGGTGAGCAGCGCGGCCGGGACGGCGGCCCGGCGCTGGACCGAGCCGGGTACGGTCGGTGTCGCGGGCAGGGCCGCCTGATCGACGGGCAGGCCGCCGATCACCAGGGCGCCGTGCGGGCCGGAGTGCCTTCGGAACCGGCTCATCCCACGGCGCAGCCGTGGCGGGAGGTCTTCCCAGGCGTCGCGGGCGCGCGCCACCCACTCGGGGCTGTCGACGTGGTCGGGCCCGCCGGTGCACAGGTCTCGGGCCAGTTGCTCGCAGGTGTCGGCGTCGGCCGGGTCCAGGGTCCAGTCGGCGGCGGTGGGGCTTGCGGTGGCGGCGGGTGTTGTCTCGGGCATGGGGGTCTCCTGCCGGGGTGTGGGCAGCGGAGGTACGGGCTCACGTGTGGCGAAGGCGGCCCACCGCGTCGGCGACGTAGTGGTCCCCGAATCGGATCAGGGGAGCGTACTGGGCCGCGCGGCGGTGGCGCATGAGCCGTAGTTCGGCGACGGCGTTGTCGGGGCCCTCGGCTTTCTGGGCGATGGAACGACGCAGATGCACCATCGAGTAGGCGAGGGTGACGTGCCGTTCACCGTCGACGATGTCGGCTTCCAGAAGAGCACCCCGCGCCTCGGCCAACTCAGGCTCATGGGAAGCCAGTTGCTCGTAGGATTCGGGGACCACCGACAGCAGGTCCTTCATCGCGGCCCGGAACAGCTTGTATCCGCGGTGCTGGCGTCCGCTCAACGGGACGTCGACCGACGGGGGTGCCATGGTGTGGCGTATCTCCGCCATGTAGTGGTCGGCCGGGATCGTGCTGGCGTGGGTCATGGCCGCCGGGAATCCGCGCACATACACCGTCGCGTCCGCCAGCCGCAGCAGAGCGGCATCGCGGTCGCCGTGCCGCAGATGGTTGGTGGCGTCGGCCACGGCGACCGCGGCGCCGATGTTGAACAGGACATGGACCTGGTGCCCGATGAGCCACCGGGCGCTCCACACACTCTCCGACGAGGCCCCCGCACCGGGCTCGGAGGCGGCGACCGACGGGAGAGTGCCTGGGGCGGCATCCGGCGCCGCGCCGGTGAGATCGAACACCGACTGCTGCATCGCGGCCGTCTCCAGCGCCAGATCGGCACCGGACAGCGGGGCATCGCAGAGGTCCTCCAGGCCGCGGTGGAGGACCAGGGCGCCGTGCAGGGCGGCCTGCTGGTCCGACAGTTCCGCCTCACGGACCCGGAAGTACGACTGACTGATCGACTCCGCCGGCAGACTCTCACCGGCCACGGCCGGAGCCAGCGCCGACAGCGCGGCCACCAACTCACCGGAAACCGCGGCCGCCTGGCGCAGCCCAACGGCCCGCTCAACGGGTCCGGCATGGGTCGCCACCGCGGCGAGCACACGCGCGGCCCGCCTCGCCGCGGCATCGACCCCCGGGCCCAGCCCCGGAACAGGCCGCCCGCCGCAGGGCTCACGGAAGACAGCGACAGCAGGATGACCGGCGACCGGCAACAAGTCCATGGTTGAAATGGTTTGCCAGGAACACGCCAAACAAACCCCGATCAACAAGATCATTCCCGTGGGTGCATCGGAGTCGACCCGCAGGGCCAGTGACGGCGGGCCGGGAAACCCTCGCCCCGCAACTGCTCGCCAGCACGTGAGTCCCCATCCCCGGCCCCTGCCGTGCCCCACGCAATCGCCCGCCCCTCCCGCCGACGGGAAACCGTCCGGCAGCCGGCGCGTCGGTGTCACTCGAGTGGGATCGGTCAGGGTCCTGTGGGCCTCGCCGAGGGTCACCGTGGCTGCGGATGGCGGTGGTGATGTCGGCGGCCCAGTCTGCGAGGTGGTGGTGTCCGAGGAGGTCGGCGAGGCGTTCCAGCCGGATCCGGCGTTCTTCGGGAGCGAGCGTCAGGGCTTGGTGCAGGGTGTCGACGAGGTCGGCCGGTGAGTGGGGATCGGTGAGCAGTGCCGCGGTGCCGAGCTGGGAGGCAGCGCCAGTGTGGCGGGAGAGCACCAGCACGCCGGAGCGGTTGGCAGCGCGCTGGGCGGCGACGAACTCCTTCGCGGTCAGGTTCATCCCGTCCTGCAGGGAGGTCACCCAGAACACGTCGGCCGCCAGGTAGTGGTCGATCACCTCGGTGAACGGCAGGCTGCGGGGCAGGTACTCGATGGGCTGCCAACCGCCGCCGCCCCAGGCGCGGTTCACCTCGCTGATGCGGCGCTCCAGCAGTTGCCGGGTCGTGTCGTAGGAGGTGATGCCGGCCTCGGGGGGTGGGCACACCAGGCGGAACCGCAGCCGTCCGCGCAGCTCCGGGCGGCGGCCGAGCAGCGCCGCGATGGCCTCGACCTTCTGTACAGGGGCCTTGGCGTAGTCCAGGCGCTCGACGGAGAGCACCAACGCCCCGTCCGCCGGGCCGGCCTGGGGCCGGCGGGCACGGGCCATCGTCGCGATGACGTCGCGGTTCGATGCCCAGCGGATGCACGCCCACCCGAGGCGGGCTGGGCGCTTCGGCGAGGGCTTGGCGGAAGTGCTCGGCGAAGGCCTCGGTGTGGAAACCGGCCCAGTCCAGGCAGCCCAGGGAAGCGAGGATCTCCGTGGCGGTGGGGAGCGCGGCGAAGACGTCCGGCGGCGGGAAGGGGGTGTGGTGGAACAGGCCGACCCGTAGGTCGGGACGGGCCGGGCGGAGCAGGCCGGGGACGAGCCACAGGTTGTAGTCGTGCAGCCAGACAGTGGCACCCGGTGCGGCGCGGGCGCTGATGTGGTCGGCGAAGCGGGCGTTGACGTCGCGGTAGCGGGTCCAGGCCTCGGGGTCGAAACGCAGCCGCCGCGGCTGGGACATCAGCACCGGCCAGAGCGTCTCCTTGCAGGCCCGATGGAAGTATCCGGCCCACTCGGCGGGGCTCAACGGCACGAAGGACAGCGGCAGTCCGGTGTCGTGCCGCTCCAGGGGAGCCGGGTGCGCGTCAGGGTCAAGGACTGCGGCGGTGCTCCAGACGGCCTGCGGGTTCGCGGTGAACAGGCTGCGCAGTGTGGGCAGGATGCCGTTGGGGCTGGCGGGTGGTCGCCAGCCGCCGGGGGTCCAATGCACCGGTGGCCGGTGGTAGCCGACGACGAGCGGGTACTCGCGTTCCACCCAGCCGAGTTCCTGAAGGGCCGACAGGATGCCGGCGGCGCCCGGTCGGTCGGGCCGGTGGACTGTGGCGTCCTCGGGCAGGGCTTCGAGCAGTGCGGGCTCCGCGTTGCCGACGATCACACCGTGTGCGCCGAGGCCGAACAGCGACAGGTCGTTGAGCGAGTCGCCGGCGACCAGGATCGACGACATCGGCCAGTGCTGCTCGGCGGCCAGCGCCGCCAGCGCGGCGCCCTTGCTCGCGCCCGGCGGCAGGACGTCGAAGTAGCGGTCCGCGGAGTACAGCCAGGTGCAGCCCAGTGCACGCACCGAGTCGGTGATCTCCTCGGTGAGCTGTTCGGGGCGCAGGTGGAACGAGCAGCGGCCGTCCTGGGCCACGCCGTGCTGGTATGCCAGGCCTGGGAGGTGGCGTAACGCGGCGCGGACCCGCCGTGCTCCGGGCCAGCCGTTGCGCAGCCTGCTCTGCAGGGCCTCGGCCGGGGTCAGGTCCGCGCCGTCGATGACGCTCGCCCCCACCTCCGCGATGATCCAACGCGGCCTTGGCACCAGCGGGTCCCGCAGCACCTCGCGCACCGAGGGCAACCCGCGGCCGGTCGCGAAGACCACGGCCACCTCCGGGTGGCGGGCCAGCGCGGCGTGCAGGCGGCGACGGTCGGCCCGGTCGCCGCCCAGCAGCGTGCCGTCCAGGTCGGTGACCAGAATTCTCATCCGATGCCCCCTTCGGCGATGTGGGGCTGAAGCTGTCCTGGGTCCGCTCGTCGCCGCCCCTGCCGCACCTGCGCCCCCTCGCCGTCTCCGCGTGGAGATGCGCCCCAGCAGCTGGGCCGGAGCGCATCTCAGGTCAGGATCATCGGACGTTAACACGAACAGATCACCGAGTGAATGGGGATTGCCACCGTGGGTGACACGCAGGTTCTCCTGCCCACCACCCGACGTGAAAGCGGCCTCTGACGGTACGCCGGCTGCTTGGGGCGGTCAGGGACAAGGGACGCGGGCCAGCCACTGCCGCAGCCCGGCGGAGTCGAGCGCGCGACTGGAGCCCGGGCCGGCCGTGGCGGCCGCACCGCAGGCGACAGCGGCGGCGAGGCAGTCGGGAAGCTGCTTGCCCGCGAGGAGGGCATGCACGAAGCCGGCGTCGAAGCAGTCTCCGGCCCCGGTGGTGTCCACGACGTCGACCGGGACGGATCAATCCCGAGCACGGGCCCCGGCTGGCGGCGCTACCGTACCGAGCCGGTCCGGGCCACCACATGGACGGCCGACGCGAACGAGTGCATCGCGCCACGGATCGGGCTGCCGCAGTTGGCCGTGGTGCACTGGCCGGAGCCGTCCGACGCCGATGAGCATGACGAGCGGAGCGGGCTGCACTGGGAAACCCGCACTCCTGCCCACTGGGCAGCAGGGCGTTCGTTCGCCTGGGTCGACGATGAGATCACCGACACCGACCGAGCCTGGGTCTCCGCACACCATCGAGGACATGCCCCGCTCCATCGGACCGAGGCCGCACTCGCGCTCGGTCGGATCGGTGACCAGCGAGCCGCCGAGACAGTACTCGGCCTGGTCCGCCAGGCATCCATTGCCCCAGGCATCACCGAAGCGGCGGACTCACTCGCCCGCCACTGCCCGGACCCCGGCCCGTGGATCGCGGCCGCCGCCGAAGCGCTCGCCACGGCCCCCGACAGCTGATCGAGGCGGCACCGGGCGCCGCCCCCACCGCACCGACACTGCTGATGGCCGCCCTCGGCGGCGATGCGCCGTTCCGGTGACGCACAGGCGGCGGCACGGCAAATGCCAAATGGCCAGAACAGTAGAGCCGTTCGACCAGCGAGCGCGGGGCCGGGTTTGCCCCGCCCCGGGCCTGGCCAGGAATCGGTCCGTGAACACACCCGAGCCAACGGGCACCGCGGAGTTCTTCGGTCCGCACCGCACAGGACGGGTCGCTGCCGAGTACCCGGCCGTCCAACAGCGCCTGGCCGGCCTGGACAGAACGGAGTTGATGCGCGCCGGACGACTACTGGCCGGGGTTTCCGCAGACGAGGTCCTGCGTCATCATCCCGGAACTCCCGTGGCAACCGTCGCCGTCACGGGCCACGGAGTCCTGCCGCGGACGACGACACCGCCCGGCCGCTCGACGCGCTTCCCGGCTGGGACTCCATCCACCTGCTGTCGCTGGCCACGTTCCTGGAACGCCTCGCCGGCCACCGCCAGTCACTGCCCGACCTCCTGGAAGCCTCCGCGCTCAAGCATCTGCACGCCGTCGTGTCCGGACGTTCCGGGCCACCGCCAGAGTCCGGGAACCGATCGCTGACCACCTGCTCGGGGTGAAGCGTCGGACGGACTCGCAGGGAAGGGAAACGAAACGGCACATGACAGACTCCGCCAGCGCCCGAGACCTGATCTACTACCAGGTCGGCGATCACCGGATGGACCACGGGGAAGGCATACACCTCTACGACACCGACGGGCGAAAGTACCTCGACTGCGCATCCGGGACCTTCAACCTCAGCCTCGGCTACTCGCATCCCGAGGTCGTCGCGGCCATGAAGGACCAGGCCGACCGACTGATCCATGTCACTTCCTCCTTCCAGTCCGATCCGGTGAACGAGCTCGTCCGGCGGCTCGTGGACGTCTCACCCGAGAACATCGGCAAGGTGCACCTGAAGGTCTCCGGCGGCTCCACCGCAGTCGAGGGCGCGGTCAAGATGGCCCAGCAGGCCACCGGCCGACGGGACGTGATCACACTGTTCCGGAGCCACCACGGGCAGAGCCTGATGACGGCGTCCATGGCGGGCGAGGCATACCGTAAAGAGCCCTACCCCCACCTGTACCCCGGCGTGCTGCACGTGCCCGACCCGTACTGCCACCGCTGCTTCTACGGCCAGCACCCCGACCGCTGCGGCCTGATGTGCGCGGAACGCATCAACGACTTCATCGAGCACGCCAGTTCGGGCAGCGTGGCCTGCATCGTGGTGGAGCCCGTGTCCGGCAGCGGAGGCAACATCGTGCCCCCGGACGGCTACCTCCAGGCGCTGCGCCGACTGTGCGACGAGCACGGCATCATGCTGATCTTCGACGAGATCCAGACGGGGATCGGCCGGGTCGGCCGGATGTTCGCCGCCGAGCACTTCGACGTGCAACCGGACGCCATCACCACGGCAAAGGGACTGGGAGGCTCGGGCGCCCAGGTCGCGGCCATCCTCACCAGCAGCCGACTGGACGGCCTGGACGGCAACCACCACTCGTTCACCTACGGAGCCAACGTCCTGGCCGCCGCCGCGGCCGCCAAGACGCTGGAGGTCATCGGCCGGCCCGGCTTCCTGGAGAACGTCCGCACCGTCGGCACCAAGATCATGGAACGGCTGGCCGACCTGCAGACCAAGCACCCCTGCATCGGCGACATCCGCGGGCTCGGCCTGATGATCGGCATCGAGATCGAGGACGCCGCGGGACGCCCCGACGCGGCACTCACCCAGGCTCTCGTCACCCGCAGCATGGAACACGGCCTGATCCTGCGCAGTTCGCGCTACGGACGGGGCAACGTCATCAAGATCAGGCCCCCGTTGATCATCACACCTGCGGAGGCCGATGTGCTCTGCGACCAACTCGACCAGCTTCTCAGCACGGTGACGGGATGAGGGAATGAAGGACTATCTCCTGGGACTGGCCGAACACGTCAGGCGGCAGGCGACGGCCGGCGACGGCCTGGCCGCGCGACGGCGGGCGACCGGCCACTCACCGGGCGGCGACGCCCAGTTCGGCATCGACGAAGTGGCCGAGGAAGCCGTCCGGACCTACGTCGCACAGCACGGGCTGCCGATGGCCGTCTACTCCGAGGACCGCGGTCTGCAGCACTACGGCGACCACCCCGAGCACCTCCTCATCGTCGACCCCATCGACGGAACCCGCCCCGCCGCGGCCGGGCTGGAGATGGCCACCGTCTCGATCGCCGTCGCCCGCCTCACCGACCGCCCGCGCATCGCCGACGTGGAGTACGCACTGCTCACCGAGGTGAAGAGCGGCGCATTCCTCTACGCGGAGCGCGACCGGCCGGGCATCGTCGCGGGTGGCTACGACCACCCCGTCCCCGCACTCAGCGGCACCACCGAGCTGTCCCGGATGTTCTGGTCGATCGAGTTCAACGGCCATCCGGCGCAGCTGATGACCGGCGCGTACGGCCATCTCATCGATGCCTCCGCCAACACCGGCGCCGTGTTCGTCTTCAGCAGCGCCTCGTACTCCATCTCCCGGCTCATCACCGGACAGCTCGACGCCTACGTCGACATCGGCAACCGCCTGCTGCGCGACCACCCACAACTGCTGGAGGCATTCCGGCAGGTCGGCAACGGCCATGTCCTGCACCTGTTCCCCTATGACATCGCCGCCTCCGTCCTGCTGGCCGAGAAGGCCGGGGTGGTCATCACCGACGCCTACGGGAACTCACTGGCCGACACCTACCTGACCGACCTCGGCGTCGGCAACCAGCGCTCCTGCGTGGCGGCCTCCACACCGGAACTGCACCGCAAGCTGCTCGACGCAATCGACTGGAACCCCAAGGAAGCGACGGCCCGCGCCGCCGCACAGGGCACGGGAGGGTGAGATGCGCGCACTGGTCTATCTGGGGCCGGGCAAGGCAGAGCTCCAGGAACGTCCCATTCCCACGCTCACGGCACCGGACGATGTCCGCGTCCGCGTGATCGGCAGCGGAATCTGCGGGACCGACCGCAAGATCCTGCTCGGGCACTTCCCGGCCGAACCCGGCGTGATCCTCGGCCACGAGTCGGTCGGCATCGTCGACGCCTGCGGCCCGGCCGTCCGGTCGGTCAGCGAGGGCGACCGGGTGGTCATCGACCCGACCCTCTACTGCGGCCTCTGCGAACAGTGTCGGCGCGGCGCCACCAACCACTGCCGCAACAAGCGCGGAACGGAGGTGGGCGTCGACCGCGACGGTACCTTCGCCGACTACACCGTCCTGCCCGAACGGTTCGTCCACCCGCTGCCCCGGACCCTGGGCTTTCGCGACGCGGTGCTCATCGAGCCGATCGCCTGCTGCCTCAGCAATCTGCGCGCCGGCGCCATGACCGCCGACGACGTGGTGCTCGTCCTCGGCGCAGGCCCCATCGGAAGCCTGTGCGCCCTGCTGGCCGAACGCACCGCCCGGCGGACGGTGGTCTGCGAAACCGACGCCTACCGCCTGGCCGAAGCGGGCCGGCGGTTCCGGCACGTCCTGGACACCTCTGCGGGTGCCACCCCGGACACGGTTCGGACCGCCACCGGCGGGCAGCTTCCGAGCCTGGTGATCGACACCACCGGGGTCGCCCTCGAAGACGCGATCAGGCTGGTGGACGACGGCGGCCGGATCGTCGTCATGGGCTTCAACAACGCCCACCGGGCGACCCTCTCACCACTCCACCTGACCAACCACGGCATCAGCATCATCGGCGCCGGCGACTACCGCGGGGCGGTCTTCCCCTCGGCCATCGCCCACGCCGCCGAGCTCCGACCGGAGTCGCTGGTCACCCACGAGTTCCCGCTGGAGGCGTACCCGGAGGCCTTCGCCTCACTGGACGGCGTCCTGCCCGGCGGCGCGGCGGGCCCCGGCTACCGTGCCATGAAGACCGTGCTGCGCTCCTCATCGGGCCGCCTGGACGCGCAGGGCTGGCCCGTCGACGAAACCCGGGAGAACACGTGAGACGAGAGCGGTTCGGGGCGATCGAGACAGGCGGCACCAAGACCGTCTGTCTGATCGGATCCAGCCCCGACGACATCACCGCCCGCACCCGCATCACCACCGGGGAGCCGAAGGAGACCCTGGCCCAGGTGATCTCCTTCTTCCAGGAAGCCGTGGAGGAGGCGGGCCCGCTCGACGCCATCGGAATCGCGTCCTTCGGCCCGGTGGAGCTGCGCCGATCGCACCAGCGGTACGGATTCGTCACCACCAGCCCCAAACCGGGCTGGCAGGACGTCGACGTGGTCGGCCCCGTACGGGACGCGCTCGGTGTGCCGGTCGGATTCGACACCGACGTCAACGGCGCAGCACTCGGCGAAGGCCGCTGGGGAGCCGCCGCCGGCCTCGACTCGTACGTCTACATGACCGTCGGCACCGGCGTCGGCGCGGGTGCCGTGATCGACGGAAGCGTCGTCCACGGCCTGGGCCATCCGGAGATGGGACACCTCGTGGTGGGCCGCCGGCCCGGCGACGCCTTCCCGGGTGCCTGCCCGTACCACGGCGACTGCCTGGAAGGGCTGGCCGGCGGAGCCGCCGTCGCCGCCCGCTGGGGAAGACCCGCGGAACAGTTGGACGGCGACGAGTTGGACCGGGCGCTCGAACTTGAGGCGGCCTACCTGGCAGCGGGGCTGCGCAACATCGTCTACACGATCGCGCCGCAGCGCATCGTCGTCGGCGGCAGCGTCGCCGCGCTGCCGGGCCTGTTCCCGCTGCTCCGCTCCAAGCTGTCCGAGGAACTGGCGGGGTACCCGACGCTGCCCGAGCACGCCTCGGACGACTTCGTCGCCCCTGCGGCACTCGGCCCACTGGCCGGGCCTGCCGGAGCCCTCGTCCTGGCGATCCAGGCTCACGAGGGCAGGCCGTCGCAGGAGCGCCCGAAGTCCTGAACCCGGCCTGGGCGCAACGCGTCCGGGCCGGGTTCACCGGAATCCCGCCGACGGACACGGGGCCGGCCCTTCGATGCGCCACACGGCAGCATCCCGAAGAACCGGCCCACCGAGTGACCCCGGCCGCACCCGGACTCCGATCCGGGTGGATCCCGTCAACAGTCAGGGCAGGACATCGACAACATGCCGGAAGACAAGAGCGCAGCTCCCCGACTTCCGAGCCGACGACTGCTCCTGGTGCACGCGCACCCCGACGACGAATCGATCGATCGTCACGGAAGCCACCATCAGCTCTGGGCCCGGGAACAGGGGAAGGTCCTGAGGTTGTCCGCCAGGTTCGAGCGCGCTGTTCACGACCGTCGTGCCGGCGCCCGGCGGGGAGCGGGGCCGGCTGCCGCCGGCGCGAGCGCGACGGCAACGGCCGAGATGGCCCTGCCTGCGGGGAACCTCACAGTGTCTCCAGCGGGATGATCGAACGTGGGCGGGTCGGCGAAGGACGCGCAGGGCCGGCCGGTGTCCGCGCGCGCACCGTCCTGTGGTGAGCCTTCGGCGCTCTCGCCGAGGCGGCCGACTTCGGCGGTCAGTTCGTCGATACGGCGGTTGAGGGCCTGGATGCACACCAGGGAGACGCCGAGACCGTCGACGACGGGGATGGTGGTGTCGTCCCGGTTGAAGCCGAAAGCGGCGTGCCAGTCCTGGGCCATCGGCCCGAGGTGGCGCACGTCTTCGGACTCCCACAGGTAGCGCCAGGTGCTGACGGGCAGCGCCGCCACGGTCTCCAGGACCGTGAAGCCGTTGACCGCACTGACCGGGGTCACCGCGCCACTCTCCCGCGCTCCGGCCGGACGACGAGTCGGGGTGTTGTGGTCAGCCGTCCGGGAGCGGCGGCGGAAGACGCGCACCTCTATCGGCTCCAGTCGACCGGGATGACGTCCTTCTTCAGTCCACGGTCGCTGAAGAGAAGGCTGCCGTCGTCCCCGACGGTGATCGCTCCATGCGCGCTGGCCGGTGTGTGAACGCCGTCACCGAGCAGGACGGCGTCGTAGCCTGCCAGCCGGCCATCCGCTCACCGTTCAAGCTCCGATGAATCCGCCCCAGAAGAACGCCGAGCGCGGCAGCCTGACCGATCGAGAGAGCCGGACTGGGCTGGTGGCTCCCCTCCATCCACGGAATCAGGCCGTACCCGCAGTCGGCAACCACAACCACCGCATCCCCGGCCAAGGGAAACCGGCGAGTTCGTATCATCTTGAAGGATGCTCACGGCAAACCCGCTGGACCAAGGCAGCTTCCAAGCACCATGGCACCAACGGGTTTCCAGTTGTTGCCGTCCGCCTACGAGTTGCTTGATTGCGTGGACGGACACTTTGGTCGTGTGCAGCCGGCCGGTGGGACCGGGCCGCGCAGTGCGCGTCGCGCAGCGGTGCCTCCGGGCAGCTGTGGTCGCATGGGAATGTGCCGGGGCGACCGCCACGGCTGTCCTCGACGAGATCTCCTGGAGTGCCATGCATATGAGTACTGCGGTCGCCGCTGCCTGCCTTACGGTGGTTGGCCTCCTGACCGCGGCCGGTTCGGCCGCTGCCGTGCCGGCTGGTTCGGCAGCGGCCCGGCTCGCTGATCCCCCGTCGTTCACAGTTCTTCCGATCCCGGACCCGCCGGACATCCCGGAGATCCCCCCGCTCCCGTTCCTCTCCGCCTGACCGGCCGGGCGGCGGAGTTCTGGGGCGGTGGCCGATGACGGCCGCACGGCGGTCGGCGGGGCAAGGGAGACGGGTGTGCGCGGTCGCCGAAGGGCTGTCGCGCACACCCGGAGGGTCAGTCCACGCCGCTGCCATTCCTCGATGAACCGGACCGCTCCGACCTCGTGGCCGAGCGGGAAGACGGCGACCTCGCCCTGGCCGAGGGTCTCGGCGGGCTCCCCGGAGGCGTCGGCGCGGGTGTAGAGCTCGGCGGTGTACTGGGAGCCGTTGACCGCGGCGTGGGCCTTGAACGGGGTGGAGAGCGACCACTCCTGGTCGTCGCCCGGGGTGAAGTGGATCGGGTCACCGGTGCGGCCGACGTTGCTCCACAGCTGCAGGGCGGGTTCCTGGTTCGCCATCGTGGGTCTCCTTCGGAAAGTGCCGCGCGGATGCCGATGGGGCGCCGGACGGGCACGGCGAGCCGTTCCGGCACGAAGAACATCGGCGTCGCATCGTCCGCGGACAAGGGCCCCCGGGGGCGGATCACCCGAACGAGGCCGTCACCCCTGGGAGGGGAGGCCGGCGCGGGTGCGCCGGTGTCAGAGCGGGAGCACGCTGCCGGGGCCGGTGAGGGCGGGCAGGAGGCGGAAGGTCCCGGAGGCGGTGAAGAGGTCGGCGCCGGCGGGCAGGGGGCTGGTGCCGAAGTCGCGGGCGAGGGAGTCGGCGCCCGCCGCGGTGAGGGCCAGGGGCATGTCGCGGCCGCGCAGTTCGGTCAGGGTCAGCGCCATCCCGGCGTTCGTGAAGGTCAGCACCTGCGCGACAGCGCCGTGGCTGCGGGCGGTGACGGTGCCGGCCCCGTCGAGGCCTACCGTCCCGGTGATCTCCTCGAAGGCCGCAGCCCTGCCGTCACCGGTGCGCCGCAGCACGAAGCCGCCCTCGGCCTCGACCCTTCCCGTCAGGTCGAGCCGCACGTAGCCCGCACGCAGCGGCATCCGCACACACGCACGGCCGCCTTCGCCCTGGACGGTCGCCGGGGCCACGGCGTCCAGGACGATCCCCGCCCCGTCCAACGCGGCCGCGGCGCCGTCGGTGAGGCAGTAGAGAATCTCACCGTCCCGCAGCGCGAGCGCGCCCGGAGCCGGCGCCCGGTTGCTCGCCCGGGCCGCGGCTGCCGGGGGCGCGGCAACCACGGCCAGGAGCACGACGGCGAGGGGCAGCAGGCGCGAGCGGACCGCTTTCATTCAAGGCTCCGGGGGACGGGAGGTGAGGTGCCGCAGGTACCGCAGCAGGCGCCCGCGGATCTGCTCAACGCGCCACACCGTTCCGCGGCACGGCCGAGCCCCCTCTCGGGCGATTGGGACGCGCCCCACGCCCGCCGCCTCGGACAGCGTCCTGCCGGCGCGGCTGGCGAAGGCGTCCGAGGCGGACGGATCGTCAGCAGCCACGGCACGGGCAGTGCTCGTGGTGGGATTCTCCTGGCACGGCCGTTCCTGTCCTTGCGGGTTCAGGGGGACTCGGCCGCGGTGGGCCAGCCGGGTGTCGCGTCGTGGATGCGTGCCTTGTAGATGGTGGGGTTGCCGTCCCGAGACGGCGTTTGCGGTCGAAGCGGCCATGACCGGCCCGGCGTTCGCCCGCCATCGCCTCCAGCGCGGCGAAGGCATCCGCGAGGTCAGGGATGTCCCGGTCGCGGATCCGGGAGCCGTCTCGGACAGTGAACGTCCGCCGCAGCGGGTGGAACAGGCCGAGCCGGCCCGGCAGCTGGGGCGGGCACAGCATCGGGTCGTCCCGCCGGGGTTCGAGGAATCGGGCTCGGACCCACACGGGAATGTCACGACGTGGGCGCAGGCTTTCACCGCGCAGCGGCCGGGCGTCAGGCAGAGCGAGGCCGGGAAGGCGCAACGCCAGCTGGCGGGCCCGTCCGGTCGGCAGGCGGGTGTGCCGAAGCTCCGCCCACATCCGGTCCTTGTCTCCGCCGAGCCGCAGGGCAAGCAGGCAGGCCTGGCAGGTTCCGTCCCGAGCGACGACCTGCGGCCATCCGCAGCGCCGACACCTGCCAGTCGTCCAGGGGCCGCCCTCTCCTGTCCGGTGCCGCGCCTGCGCGCACTCGGGGCACACCCCGCTCGCCGGGACCGGTCCCCAGTCCAGGCACTCGGCGCACGATCCGGCCGGCCTCCCCGTGTTCCTCCCCACTGGGCTGCTCCCCGGTCAGTTCGGGCGAGGCTGGCTCAGTCAAGCGGTGGCCAACCAGGCCAACTCGACACTGACGATCAGTCAGAAAAGTCAGCAAAAGGTCAGCATCGATACGAGCAGACCTTGCCAAACGCGCGTAGACCTGAGAATCAACGGGCCCCGCGCCTTGCCTCCCGAGGGGGCAAGCACGGGAAGCGGAACTCGTTCTGCCGCTGCCCTTCCGATGCCGGAACAGTCCAATCGACAATAACGGGCACAGATACTTTCTTCGAAGCATCTTCCCAGGTCAGCGCACTCGTCCACGTGCCTTCAGCGGGATGTCGGGGAGCACTGGCGCACGCAGCCGGGCGCCGTCGTAGCCGTGCACTTCACCGAAGCGCGAGCTCTTCTCCCAGTCGTTTCGTGCCCGTACGATCTCATCACCGGAGCGGCCGATGAAGTCCCACCACATCACCAGCTACCTACAGACCACTCGCCTTTGAGGCGAGGGCTCGCCGTGTGGGGTCCCCGGCGATCGCCGGGGACCCGCAGTTCACGGATTGGGCTGCGGAATCTGGAGCCTTGGGCGTCGGCCAGCGACGTCCACGCCCTTCGTTGTAGTGAACGCCAGCCGGTCCACACTCAGACAAGCTGTCGTTGGCCATCCATGCCCCTTCAGCGCTGCAGCCATCGACTCGACCTCTTCCACCAACGCCCAGGAAGATGACTCCAGGTCGAACCAACCGACATCCGGCGCCTCGACCAGACGGAACCTCACGGTGATCGCCGGCTTCGGGCCCCGGCCGGCCCTGGATGCCGCACGGCGCTCCTTCCAGGTGGGCGGGCAACCGCACATCGCCCCTGCGGCACTCTCCGGCTCCAGCATCCGCGTTCCGTCACACGCATCCGCGCCTTGTCCTCCTCGCGCGATCATCCTGAAATGCAGGGACTCCGGTCCGTCGAGTTCAATCGGGAAGTGGTCCCGGCGAGTCACCACTTCGCAGGCCTCTGAGGTCCAGGACAAGGTCGACTCCGCGCCGGCACCGAGCGATCGCGCCAGAGCCGTTGCCGCCGACCTTGATGACATCGAGACTCGCCAGCCCTCTTCTACGGCGGTTGGATCAGTTGAAGGTCCGCCCAAATGGAACCGTCCCACCACAGGGATGGCATGTCGGTCGCAAGGAACACCCTCACGACGGGAGGAAGGACCAAGGCCAAGGTGAGAAGCGAGGGGCATCGGGACCTCCGAGAATCCGTCGAGCAGGACTCACGAATGATCCGGAGAGGCCGCAGCTTGGCCTGGCCGGACTTCGCTGATAGATCGGCCCGGCTCTCGACCACCGGCACTGGACCGCGCAGCGCAGTCATCGACCGCGCTGCCCCGCTCGAATAGGTCCTGCCCGCCGGTGACCGGCTCGTCAGCCTCGCGCTCCTGCCAGGTCTTCCTGTGCTATCCAGGGGTCGGGCTCGTCCAGCCAGTGGATCTCGACCCGGGACTTGCCGTCGAACGGGATCCCGCGGTGGCCCTTCGAGACCACCACTCGCCGTACCAGAAGACGGATCAACTCCCGCCGCAGCTCGTGGCCGGCGTCTGCCCACGCGTTGCGGATGGCCTCGTCCTCCAGAAGCCAGCTGACATCGAGGCGCTTCGGTGTCACATCGGCCACCTTCTGCTTGGCAGCGACCAAGGCGGCCCTGGCCTCACTCTGGAGCTTGGGAAGGTGGGTGTCGAAGGGCGGATCGAAGAAGCCGTCGGCCTGCTGCTTTGCCAGACGCCGGACAACGCCCTCCGCCTCCGCGAGGCCGGCGACGGCGTCGGCGAGCTTCGCGGCATTCTCCGGCTGCTGATAGCCGGTCCACCGCTCGGCTGCGATGACCAGCAGGGGGTCTTCGATGTCTGCACTGTTCAACCTGGAGAACCAGGCTTCCACCACCCACTCCTCCAGGAGGTGGCGACTGGCGGAGACCGGCGCCGGGCAGCTCTGCCCGGCCTTCTGGCGGTTGCAGAGGTGATTACGGCCGTCGGCCGACGCGGCGCTACGGCAGCCGGCGCACCGGGTGGTGTCGGTGAGTAGGTGCCGCTTGCGGTTGTCCACGGCGTCCCGGTTCGGGAAGTTGCCCGCAGTGAGCATCCGCCGTGCCCTCTCGGCGAGTTCGCGTGGGATGGGTTCTGCACTGTCGGCCCAGACCCGTACGCGCTCCCCGCTCTGATCCCGGTACGGGATGGGGGTACGAGCGTCGTTCGGATGCTTGATCGTCTGCCAGCCCTCGTACACGGGGTTGTGAACCATGTAGGAGATCGTCGACACGCCCCATTCACCACCCGAGGGCGACAAGATCGGACTCGGCCCGGAGTTCAGCGCTTTGCAGAGCAGGCGCGCGCTGATCCCATCGGCAAGGCTGCGGAAGATGTGCAGCACGACCGACCAGTACGTCCCAGTCGTCAGCTTGCGGTCCTTGGTCGCCTCGGTCCCGTACGGCGGACTGCTCGACCACTGCCCGTTCTTCAGCTGGTTCTTCTTCGTGACACGGATGTTGTAGATGAGACGCTCCGAGTACTCCCGCGCCTGCTCGGCCCGGTCGATGATCCAGCGGCGGTCGTTGGGGTCGGAGCTGTCGAGCCGCTCCCCGTGGAAGATGACCCGGGCCTTGCCCAGCACCGGTCCGATGTCGTCGATGCCCTTGCGCGTGAAGCGGTCAAGGGCAAAGCACCACAGGGCCGGCACTTGGTCGTCGAGGACGGCGGTGAGCGCGTTGTCGAACCCGGGACGGGCGACGTCCGACCAGGCGGACAGGTTGTCGACCCAGACCTTGCGGACGCGGTAGTGGTTCCTCGCAGCCCACTCCCGGCCCTCCGACTCCTGCGCACGGATCGACGTGATGTCCCGCTTGTCACCCTCCCGGACGACCTTGGACTTGCGGAGGTAGAGATCCGCCTCGGGCCAGTCGGCGGGGTCCGTCGACGGGTGCTTGATCGGTGGTTCGTAGTTGTACGCGGGCGTGGACCGGATCCTCCGGGAGGACCGCGATTGGGCGCGGCCGTCGAATGACAGTACGTTCGACGGGCTTCCGCCCACTCGTAGTTGTCCATCAGGGACCAGGTGAAGTAGCCGCGAACGTCGACGCCTTGGGCGACGGCCTCGGCGAGGGCGTCGTGGGCCTCGGCGGCGGCGAGGTCGGCCTCCGAGGAGGAGGCGGGCCACACCGGGGTGAGGTTGTTGGGTGGTCCCCAGGGCTCCGGTCACGGCGAGTGACACCAATCTGGCGGACCTCCAGCAGCGCCGGCTTGAAGCGCCCCACGATCCTCCAGCAGCGCCGCCTTCTGTCCGAGGCGCTTCGCGCGGATCAAGGTCGACTACCCATCGGCTACGGATGGTGATCTTCCAGGCGGTGTCTCGTCTTGAGCGTGTCCTTACCGATTGGTTCTGACGTGCCTCGCCCCCTCCCACGCGCTCTGCCGCCACGCCCAGCTGCCCGGCGAGTCCTGAATCCGGGATCACCCCACTCGGAGACGGAGGAAGCTCATGGGACAGCGTGCGCAGCGTGACCGGGTCTACCGGCGATGTGGCTGTACGGACGGGAGCGGGAGGCAGTTGGGTCCGTGGTGTGTGCGGTTGTTGGAGGAGGCGGATCACGGGAGGTGGACGTACTGCGTGGACCTGGCGCGGGAGGACGGGAGGCGCCGTACTCACCGTCGGGGTGGTTTCGCCAGCCGGGCGGAGGCGGTCCGGGAGATGAGGGCTGTGCTGGACGGTGAGCTGCGCGGGGTCTACGAGGACCGCCGGACCGCCGTGGCGAGCTTCCTGCGGGAGTGGCTGGCGGCGAAGAAGGAGGTGCTGGCGCCGACCGGCTCACCGACCTGTCCGAGGTCATGCTCGGCACCGGAATGTGCCGCGGCCAGATCCTCGCCCTGCAAAGGCCGCGTCTTCGCCCGCCCCGACGGCCTGCCCCTGCGGCCGCAGTGGGTCCTCGACCAGCTCCGCAAGCGCACCGCCGAAGCCGGCGTCCCCAAGATCGGCCTGCACGATCTGCGGCACACCGCCGCCAGCATCATGATCGCCGAAGACATCCCCGTCGCCGTCGTCTCCAAGACCATGCGCCACTCCACCCTCGCCATCACCATCAACCTCTACGGCCGCCTCCTCAAGGACTCCGCCGACGAAGCCGTCAAGGCGCTCCACCGCCCTCGACCACGCGGACGCCCAGGCAGCCTGCTGGACGGGCCCCGCCGTCGGTCGCAATTTCGGACAGGCGGCGTGAGCAGGACGGGACCCACCATCAGTGCGCCGGGCAGCGTAGGCATGGGCTGCCCGGCGGCGGTACTCCAGCCGTAGATCGTGATCGCGGATGGGAAGGTCACGCCCGGGACGCTCCGAGGAACCGCAGCACGGCCAGGACGCGGCGGTGGTCCGCGTCGACCACGGGCAGGTCAAGCTTGGCGAAGATGTTGTTGATGTGCTTCGCCACGGCGCTCTCGCTGACCACCAGCACCTGCGCGATGCCGGCATTGGAGCGCCCCTCGGCCATCAGGCCGAGCACCTCCCGTTCGCGGGGGGTCAGCCGCGCGAACGGGTCGCTGTCGCGCCGCAGCAGCAACTGGGCGACGACCTGCGGGTCCAGGGCCGTGCCCCCGTCCGCCACTCGCCGGACCGCCGCCACGAAGTCGGCGACATCGGCAACCCGCTGCTTGAGCAGGTAGCCCACACCGCTGGTGTTCGCGGACAGCAGGTCAGCCGCGTACCGCTCCTCCACGTACTGCGAAAGCAGCATCACCGGCGTCCCCGGCCAGCGCCGACGGATCTCCAACGCCGCCCGCACCCCCTCGTCGGTGAAGCCGGGCGGCATCCGGACGTCGATCAAGGCGAGCTCGGGCCGGTGCTCCGCCACTGCCGCCAACAGCCCCTCCGCGTCGCCGGCTTCCGCGGCGACCTGGAACCCGCCCATCTCCAGCACCTTGATCAGGCCGACCCGCAACAACACCGAATCCTCGGCGATCACCGCGCGCACGGCAGCTCCGCGGTGATGGTGGTGGGCCCGCCAACGGGGCTGCTGACGTGGAAGGCCCCGTCGAGGGAGCCGACCCGCTTGGCCAGCCCGGTCAGCCCCGTGCCGGCGGTGGCGTCGGCACCGCCCAGCCCGTCGTCGGTAACGCGCACTCGCAGCACCTCGCCGACCTGACGGACTATCACCTCTGCATGCATCGCGTTGGCGTGCTTCGTTGCATTGGTCAGCGCCTCAGAGATCACGAAGTACGCGACTGACTCCACCTTGGGCGCCACCCGCTCCTCCAGATTGACCCGCAGCCGCACCGGCAGGGGCGTGCGGGCAGCCAGCCCGGACAACGCCGCGTCCAGACCTCGGTCTTCGAGCACGGCCGGGTGCAGCCCCCGCACCAGGTCATTGAGTTCGGCGATCGCCTCCTTCGCCTCCAGGTGCGCAATCGCGATCACCTCGCGGGCATCACTCGGCAGGTCCGGGCGGGTGGCAATGGCCAGACCCAGGTTGACCGCGAGAGACACCAACCGCTGCTGGGTGCCGTCGTGCAGGTCGCGCTCGATCCGGCGGCGCTCCGCGTCGACGGCCTCGATCAAGTCGGTCCGGCTCACGGCCAGCTGATCGACCCGCTCCTGGAGCCGCTGCGCCCGGCTGGGCCCGAGCAGGACCAACGCCAGCCGCGCCTCGGCCCGGGCTACTGCCCGCGCGGTCCAGGGCAGGGCGCACAGGAGGAGGAGTCCAGCCGCTGTGTAAGCCGCCAGCTGGGTCAGGTAGCCGAACCAGTCCTGGCGGATTCCGGTTGGCAGCGCCCATGACCAGGCGCAGGCGATGACGCCCGCCAGGCACGCCGCTGCCACCGCGAGCACCAGCAGCTCCAGCAGCGCGAGCAGCGGGCCCAGCAGGAGGTGGTAGCCGATCTTGCGCCAAGGCCGCGTCGCCGCGAGCCACCGGGCGGTCGAGGCCCACGTCCATTGCTCCGGCGCGGTGGGGGTGAGCCGGGGGACGTCCACACCGATGAGCACCCGGTAGCGAGCCCGCTGAACGGCCGTCAGCACCGGGGTGCCGAGCAGGACCAGGGCGGCCGACATGGAAACCGTAAGGAGCCAGTTCCCCGTCCTGGCGGTAGTCGCCGCCGCCCAGGCCCACACGGGCACCAGCGCCAGGTGCGGCAGCACACCAGCGGCAAGAAAGCCGGTGTCCCGCCGCGCCCGGCGGACCGTGCGTCTCAGTCCAGCTGGAATCGTCATGGCACGACGCTAAGGCACCGCAGGAGGACGGTGCCATGAAACCTGTACCCGATCTCATGGTGAACCTAGTACCAGCTGTAGATCTTGATCTCGGCCTGTGGGCGGACAGCATCTCGGGTCGGCAGGTCGGCTTCTGCTGGCCGCCGGCAGGTAGACCGGGCCCAGTGGCAGCCGGTGTTCGACGACCTGATGGCGAGGGTGGCGAGGCGGTTCGCCCGGGTCGAGCCACGTCGCAGTGCACGGGCCTTCGTGCTGGGCCTGCTGTCAGAGTTGCCGCGGAAGAACTGCTGGACGATCGCGGAGCATGCCGGTGACAGCAGTCCGGCCGGTATGCAGCACCTGCTCAGCCGCGCGTCCTGGGACGCCGACGGAGTCCGCGACGACATACGGGACTTCGTGGTCGAGCGCCTCGGCAACCAGGACGCCGTCCCTCCCCGCCGACCGCCGCCCCGCTCTACCAAGGCCCACCTACGGATGCTGTCGATCGGGACGAGGGTGTCGGCCGTTCCGTGGAAGACGATCGCGGGCGGCGCGCCGGGGCGGACCAGGTGCTGCGGCGAGAGGGAAGCGGCCGCGTCTGCGTTCAAGCCGGTCGGAGAGTGTCGGCGCGGTGGCCGATGAGCCGGTAGCGGCGCTTGCGGCGAGGACGCCGTGGGAGGCGAGCGCCTGGCGCTGGGGGGTGAACCGTTCGGGCAATCCCAGCTGCCGGCCGCCTCCGTCGAGGAGCAGGACAGCGGCGCTCAAGCTGCTGTGCGTGGGCTCGCTGAGCAGACGCGCCATGTTGCCGCCCCTCGGGGAGGTGTCGTGGGTGCGGGTCTCGGTTGTCCCGGTGATGGGTTCCGTTCCGGCGCTTCGGGGTGGAGCGGACCGGTGTGTCAGTGGGCCTGCGCGGCGTTGCGGGCACAGCGGAAGCCGGCGTGGCCGCTGGAGCTGTCGGGGGTGTTGGAGCTGCGGGCGGCGACGCGGTAGCGGTTGCAGTAGGACTTGTGGCACATATGGGAGCCGCCGCGGATGACCTTGGCTGTTCCGGTGGCGGGGCCGGTGGGGCCGGCCAGGGGGCGGGCTGTGGGGTGGTCGGTGGTCCACCAGTCGGCGCACCACTCCCAGACGTTGCCGGACATGTTGTACAGGCCGAAGCCGTTCGGCTGGAAGGCGTCGACGGGGGCGGTGGCGCGGTAGCCGTCCGCGGCGGTGTTCCTGGTGGGGAAGGTGCCGCGCCAGATGTTGCAGCGGTGGGTGCCGTCGGGGTCGAGTTCGTCGCCCCACGGGTAGCGGGCCTGTTCGAGTCCGCCGCGGGCCGCGTACTCCCATTCCGCTTCGGTGGGCAGGCGCTTGCCGGCCCAGGCGGTGTAGGCGTGGGCGTCGTTCCACGAGACGTGGACGACGGGGTGGTCGCCGCGGTCGGCGACCGTGCTGCCCGGGCCCTCGGGGCGGTCCCAGGCGGCCCCGGTCACGGCGCACCACCAGGGGGTTCGCTCCACTCGTGCGGCGGTGCGGCGCAGGGCGGCCGGGAGGAACTGCGCGAAGACGTAGGACCAGCCGAGGCGTTCGGCGTCGGTCCGGTACCCGGTGTCGGCGGTGAACGCGGCGAACTGCTCGTTGGTGACCGCGCAGGCGTCGATGAGGAACGGGTCGAGCCGGACCCGGCGCACGGGTCCTTCGCCGTCGTCGGGGAAGCCTTCGCGGTCGTCGGTGCCCATCAGGAACTCGCCGCCGGGCAGGAGGAGCATGCCGTCCCGGGACCCGTCGGCACGTCGAGGCGCGGGTGTGAGTGTGAGCGGCCGGCCCGGTCCGGCGCCGCGCGAGGGGGTGCAGCAGGGAGTCGGGAGCAGGGGCATGGTTCCTCCAGAAGGTGTTCGCGGGCCTGGCTGTGCGCCGGGTCCGGGCCGGCCCGGTGTCAGGCCAGGGCGGTTCGGCGCCTGAGGTCGAGTTCGCGCTGCACCCGCTGTACGTCGTTGGCGTAGGGCAGGTGGAGAAGCGTCAGGAAGGCGCCGTTGGCGAGCATGAGGACCACCAGGACCGCCAGGAACACCGGTTGCAGGCCGTACGTCTGGCTGAGGAAGCCGGCGCCCAGGCCGAAGGCGGCCCAGGCGATGGCCTCGAAGACGGAGACGTAGATCGTGAAGGCGGTGGCCCGTAGTTCGGGCGGGGTGACGGCCATGACCATCGGGCGGTTGACCGTGGGGTTGACGCCCTGCGTGATGCCCATGAGGCAGAAGAGCAGGGCGTAGGTGCCGATGCCGCTGTAGTGGACCTGGGTGCCCAGGAAGGCGAGGACGGCGAAGGCGATCTGGGCACCTTGGAGCACGCCGGGAAGTCCGTGGCGGGGGCTCTTGCGGGCGGCCCAGTCGGCGAGGAACCCGCCCGACAGGGTTCCCAGCAGGAATCCGATGCCCAGCGGCATCAGGACGATGGCGGCTCGCTGGGTGGTGAAGCCGAACACGTCCACGAGGTAGACGACGGCGAACGAGGAGAGCAGCAGGTGTCCGGAGAGCAGTCGTGACACCAGGAGGATCGCGAAGCTGGGGATCTTGAGCAGCGAGACGACGGTGGCCACGTCGATCTTCGTCCGGGCTTCGCGGGTGGCCTGGTCGAGGTCGGCGAGTTGGTGTTCGGCCGCGCCGCGGCCGGGGTCGCGCAAGCAGAGCAGTAGCACCACGCCGAAGAGGATGTTCAGGACGCCGACGCCCCACAGTCCCCAGCGCCAGCCGTCGCGGACTCCCGCGAGCTGTCCGATGAGCGGGCCGAGCACCGAGCCGACCAGCGCGAGGGAGCCGTAGAGGGCACCGACGGCGCGGCCGCGCGACGCCGAGTCGAACAGGTCGCCGACGAGTTCGGAGACCAGCGGCTGGGCGGCCGCGTATCCGGCGGCGAGGACCGTGACGAAGAGCAGCAACTGGGCGAAGTTCTGTGAGAAGCCGGCGGCCACTCCCCACACTCCCCACAGGCCGGTGGACAGGACCAGGACGCTCTTGCGGGACCAGCGGCGCGACGCCCAGACCCACAGCGGGGCGGCGAGCACGCCGATCAGCTTGCCGGCGGCGGTCAGGACACCGAGCGCGCCGAGGGTGAGGTCCAGGGCCTGTCGGATGACGGGGAACAGCCCGGTGACCAGGCCGGCTTCGGTGCTGTCGACCAGCATGGCGCCGCCCAGGAGTGAGAGCTGGCGCCAGCGGCCCCTGACGGGGGGTGGACCGGGTCTCGTGGCGGGTTTTGACGTGGTCTCGATAAGGTCGGACATGCGCGACTCCGTCTCTCGCATCGTTCGTCACAGGGGCAGTGCGGGGAACCAAGGGGGTTGTGCTCGCCGGTGACGGGGTTGCCGCCCCGTCACCGGCAGGTCGTGCGGCGGCCGGTCAGAGCGCGGCGAGTTCCTCGGCCACCCGGTGCAGGGCGGAGACGTCGGTGAGCCCACCGGCCAGGGCGGCGACGTCGATCAGCGGGGTGGGGCCGAGGAACTGCAGGAACTCGGAGTCGACGATGCCGGGCAGGTGCCGGCGCAGCACCTCCACGGCGACCGGGTCGGAGATCAGGGCGAAGAGCGGGGTCCGCAGCGAGAAGCGTCCCGAGGGGTAGTCCTCCGGGCGGGGCAGCGGCTCGGCCGCCCGGGCGGCCTGCTCGCGCTGGGCGCGGACCAGCAGGTGCTCCGCGCCGACCGGGCCCTCGGTCGGCAGGCCCAGGCGCTCGTACTGGCTCGGCGGGGCGTCGCCGGCGCGCATCAGCTCCACCAGCAGGGTCGCCATCCGCAGCTCGGCCGCGTCGTCGATGAGCGGGGTGCGCTGCTCGGGGTCGCTCTCCAGGTCGAAGAGCAGGGTGCCGTGCTGGTGGGGGTTGATGAAGGTGCGACCGGGGATGCGCAGTGTGCGCACGCCCTTGGTGAAGGTGAACGGCTCCGCCAGCTGAAGGTCCGCCAGCTCGGCCGGTGAGAACCGCCCGCGCATGTGGGTGGGCATCAGTGTGTGCTCCAGCAGCGGCGCGTTCCGCGCCGTGGCGGGGGCACGCATGTAGACGTACCGGCCGTCGGTGACGTTGACGTGGCCACCGTGAGCGCCGAACAGCGCCGCCTCGCGCACGGGGGTGTCCTCGGAGACCGGCAGCGGGTGGCCCTGCATGTCCGCGGGGCGTTCGATGCCGAAGTACTCCAGCAGGGTGGGTGCCAGGTCGATCGTCTGCGCCAGGGCCTGGCGCCGCTCCCCGGCCCGGCCGGCCCGCGGGTCCCAGACGAACAGCGGCAGGTGGACCAGCTCGTTGTACCAGGGCTGGACGGCCTTGCCCCACCAGCCCTTCTCCCCGAGCAGCAGGCCGTGGTCGGTGTTGACGATCAGCAGGGTGTCTCCCCACAGGTTCTGCTCGTCCATCAGGTCGAGCACCCGACCGAGGGAGTGGTCGCACATCGACAGCAGCGCCGCGTACTCCAGGCGGGCGTGTTCGACCTGTCCGGGGGTCTCCACCACGCGCTTGTAGTCGGGCCAGTCGAAGTGCGGGCCGTCGTAGTCGTGCGGGTAGAGGTCCTTGAACCGCTGGTGGCTGAAGAACGGCTCGTGCGGATCGAAGGTCTCGATCTGGACGAACCAGTTGTCCGCGTCCCGGTTGGTGCGCACGAACTCCAGGCCCGCGTCGAAGGTCAGCGTCTGCGGGTGCTTGTCCTCGGTCGCCATGTGCGGGCGGTTCACCCAGTCCTGCCGGTAGGACTCGAACCGCAGCTTCTTCAAGTCCTCGGGAATCTCCGGGTCAGCGACCTGGCCCTTCCACGGGTCGCCCTCCTGGCCTCGGAAGAACTCCCAGGTGTTGTAGCGGCCGTGGTACGTGGCGCCGCCGTCCTCCCAGTAGTGCGGGTGGTCACTGACCAGGTGGGTGTACACGCCGTTCTGCTTGAGCAGTTCGGGCATGGAGTCGTCGAACGGCTCCAGCGGGCCCCAGCTGCGGTGCAGGAAGTTGTACCGGCCGGTGTGGATCTCGCGGCGGGCCGGCATGCACGGCATCGACCCCGCGTAGGCGTTGTCGAACGTGACCGACCGCTCCGCCAGCCGCGCGAAGTTCGGCGCGTGCGTCCAGTCCCCGCCGTAGGGCGGCAGCAGGTGCCGGTTGAGACTGTCGAACATCACCATGATCGCCTTCATCGGGTGCTCTCCTCTTCGGCCGGTGGCGCCTTCGGCCCCGGCTGCCACTGTTCGAGACGCCGGAGCATGCGCTCCAGCCAGGCCACCCACGCGTCCATCGCGCCGGCGCCGTACTGGTGAAGTTCCTCGTAGACCTCGCGCGCCAGTTCCTGGTCCAGTTCGGGCAACGGGTCCTCGAAATGGACCGTGCGGTCACGGGGCCGGTTGCGGGTGATCTGCTCGCGCCGGTGGTCCAGTTCGGTGCGGATCAGGCGGATCGCCGCCTCGCGGTCCAGGACCGCGGCGAAGGCGAAGCGGGAGAGGAAGTCCGCGTCCTGGAACCGGCTGGGCGGCTCGTACGGGGAGCGCACCCACTCCATCAGCGCCTCCCGCCCGACCGGCGTGAGCCGGTACACCTTGGCGTCGGGACGCCCCTCGCGCGGATCGACCTCGAACGCCACCCAGCCGTCGGCCACCATCCGCCCCAACAGGCGGTAGATCTGGCTGTGATGAGCCCGCGAACGAAGGAACTGGCCCTCCGTCTCGACCCACTTGCGCAAGTCGTACCCGCTGAGCGGGCGGCCGGCCAGCAGGGCCAGCAGGACATACTCGAACTGCATCGAGCCCCCTATGTGCAGAATCACCTATGTGCTGAGTGTTCTATCCGCCGCCGTCAGGGCCGTCAACGCACCGGACGGCGACTTATCGGACCGTTCACACGGGTTCACGGTGATTCACGGTTCCGCAGCACCGGCGGCCTCCGACGCGGTCCGGCCGGGGTCACCCGCTCAGCCGTACGCCACGCCGAAAGGGCAGGGTGGGGCTCGGCCCGGAGACGGGTCGAGCCCCACCCTGCGAGATCCGCAGCGCGGTCATGCGTGCTGATCGAGGAACGCGGCCGGTCGCTGCCGTACCGGGCGGGGTCGGCGTTCCAGGAGCCGGTGTGGCCGGCCCGGGGACGGCGACGGGGCGGACCTTGTCCGGCCCCAGTCGCGAGCGAACTGGGCGCTGCTCGCGTACGGCACGAGTGCGTCGGCGGTGCCGTGGCAGAGCAGGACGGGCTGCTCTGGGCCACCGTCGCGCCGGTTCGCGGCCAGGCTGTCGACCTGGTCGAGATCCACTTCGGCTTGGAGCCCAAGCGCCCGTCGTCGCCCATGGGCGCTCATCGCGCGCGGCCCCGAGGTGGCCCCCATTCGGCCCCCAGGGCTGCCCCCGAGTATTTCGCAGCACCCATGAGGACATCCTCTCCACGGACCCCCAGATCCGCTTCTCAGAAGTGTCCACCGTTCGGGGCAAAGCCCACACGGCAACTCACCCATCCGCTTCGACGACCTGTTCTTCCGCCGCCGCCCCTACGATCCCGGGCACGCCTACGGACAATCCAAAACCGCCCAGATCCTCTTCGCCGTCGAAATCGGCCGCCGCTGGGCCGACCACGGCGTCACCACCAACGCCCTGATGCCCGGCGGCATCTGGACCAATTTGCAACGCCACTGGGACCCCGACCACCTCGCCCGACTCAAGGCCACCACCCCCGGCAAGACACCCCAGCAGGGAGCCGCCACCAGCGTGCTCCTCGCCGCCTCCCCGCTCGTCGAAGGCGTCAGCGGCCGCTACTTCGACGACTGCACCGAGGCCGAACCCGTCGACGAGATCATCGACGGACTCCACGGGGTACGCCCCTGGGCCCTCGACCCCGACCCCGCCCGACGCCTGTGGGGACGTCTCCCTCGCGCTCGTCGACGCAGCCCGCGGATGACCGGCCCTCGGCCACGCCCCGGACGCCCTCACCCGCCTCGCCCGGGCCCTCGCCGCCGACCCCGCGTTCAACCCGCTCCAAGCGCCCCTTGCCCCCGCTGACCTGGCCCCCCGACTCTGACCCTCGGTCGCCAGCCGGCGACCGGCGACCGGCCCTACTCCTCGCCGGTGGCTGATATTTCAGGAGCGATCGGCGCGGCGGCCGCCAGTGACGATCAATCAACCAACCGACTGCCCCGCTTGAAGAAGGTCACTACACCGTCCACGCCGCCGAGTTCGCGGATCGTGGCCACCGCACCGAACGGCGCGTTCCAGTACTTCCCCTGCTGCCGGGTGTGCGGGCCGACGTAGGCGTACGGCTCCGCCTGGAAGTCGTCGCCCGGAGAGACCCCGTAGTTGACTGCGGCCACGGTCACGCCGATGTCGAAGTGCTCGGGCCAGATGACCGGATCCGCGCCGGGAAACATCCGGCGCAGTGCGGCATCACCGGCCGCGAAGCAGTGCGCGATCCAGTGCGCCGGCTGCGGATCGGCTTCGATCACGTCCTCGGGGCCGACACCGGATCCGCCCTGGTAGAGCCCCGCGGGCGCACCGACCGTGACCCCGATCGCAGCCGCCAGCGCGGCACAGGTGGTCCGCTCCAGGAAGAGGCGCTGCCCGGGCGCCACCAGATCCGCGCCGACGACCTGCACGTTCGGCTCGGCTCGGGTGGCGAAGCCTCCGAGGGAGGCGCGTAGCCTGATCGTGCCACTGGTTCGGAACTGCGGCCCGGCCAGGACCAGCTCCGCGACCGCGTGCAAGGCGCGGCGGGTGCGTACAAGCGATTCGATGTCCATGACGGCATGCTCTCGCGCAGTGGCGTCCGCCTCCCGCACCGGCGCGTTCCCCACCTCTCACACGCCGAACGCCTTCCGTGCGACCGAAGCGGCAGTCCCCCGGCTTCCCCGGCAAGGGTCGTTTGTGGGAGCTGTCCCCGAGGCGTTCAGCTCTGCCCCGTTTCCTTGCGGATGGTCGGGGCGACTTCGGTGGCGAGGAGTTCGACGGAGTTGTTGACCATGTGCGGGGGCCTGCCGCCGACGCCGATCCACAGGGGCAGCGCGTCCTGCTGGGGGCGGGGCGGGGAAGTCGTGCAGGGCCGGGCGGTGGCGACCGGACCAGCTGACGTGCCCGCCTGCGCGGATCTCTCGGCGAAGGTATTCCCGAGCCCCTCAGAGATCTGCCAGATTGCGCGGTCGAGAACGACCCAAGGGCTTATGGCGATGTGATGGGATCGCACTGCGCCTGCCACTTGGCGGAAAAGCAAAAAGGCCGCCCCCGCATCTCTGCGGAAACGGCCCACGCCCTGCATAAACGCTGATCTGAACAACAGGATTTGTACCTGCGCCCCCGACACCTAAGTGCTCCCGCTATCTCCCGCCCGAAAAGCCGGGTTAAGATTTCGCGATCACGAGCCGCAGAATCAGGGCTCCTGTTTCTCTGATCCGCATATGCACCTCCTCGTGATCGCCCTGCCGGTAAGTTCTCCGGCACTCTCCAGGCTACTCCGGTAAAGCGCGAATTCAGGCACGTCAGGTGCACGAATACCGTCGCGTCAGTTCACCAACGCAGCTGCCGGGCCGCCCGGGACAGGCGCTGGCCGTGAGGCCGACCGCCCCACGGGGTCCAGGCCAACCAGCTCCTGGAGCGAGCCCGTCGTCGCTCCGCGTTGCACGGTGCCGCAGGTCGGCCGTGAGAACCGCCAGAACACCTCACCCCTTCCCGGGCGGTTCTCTGCCGCCAAGGCAGGCCGGGAGCCACAGCCGATGCTTACAAGATCCATCTGGCTCGGGTGTCGCGGGGTGAGAGCCGGTGCGATGCTGAGACGGAGAGGACGCCGGCGAGGCGCTCGCCCGGCTGCGCAGGGCAAGGCAGGAAAGCCGGCCGAAGAAGAGGGCCGCTGCGGGAAACCGAGGTGCCCATGGCGGAATTCGCACCGGGGAACCGCAGGGCTGCGGTGAACCGGTCGGAGGGATTCGGTGAGCGGCTGCTGGGCCGGCTGCTGGACCGGGCTCACGAGATGCCGCCGCAGCTCATCGCTCCGCTGGTGGCGGAGGAGGTGCGCGCGATCGGTGGCCGGGACGTCTCGATCCTCCTTCAGGACTATGGCCAACTCGTGCTGGTGCCCCTCCCTGGCAGGGGACTCACCGGTGAAGATCCGGTGCCCATCGACGGTTCCCTGGCCGGCGAGGTCTTCCTTCGTGCGACCCCGGCCGAGCACGCTCAGGCCGACGGGATACGGATGTTCCTGCCGCTGTTGGACGGCGGTGACGAGGTCGGGGTGCTGGCCATCACCCTGGACAGCGTCGATGACGATGACCGCCGGTTGCTACGGCGGCTCGCGGGGCTGGTCGCCGACATGCTGGTCACCAAGAGCGGCTACACGGACCGGTTCTTCCAGGCGCGGCGTCGCGAGCCGATGAGTGTGGCGGCGGAGATCCAGTGGTCACTGCTGCCCCCGCTGTCGATGGACACCCCGCAGGTCGCGGTCGCCGGAATCCTGGAGCCCGCCTACAACGTCGCCGGCGACAGCCTGGACTACGCCCTCAACGACGACATCCTGCATCTGGCCATGATCGACGCGATGGGCCACGGCTTGAACGCCGCCGTACTGGCGACCGTCGCCGTCGGCGCCTACCGGCATGCCAGGCGCGCCGATGTCGGGCTCGCCGAGCTCTATGCGTTCATGGATGCCGCCATCGACGAGCAGTTCGGCCCCGACCACTTCGTCACCGCGCAGATGATGCGCCTGGACATCGGTACGGGCCACCTGCAGTGGGTCAACGCCGGTCACCCGGCACCGCTACTGATCCGCGACCACCGGGTCATCCAGGCCCTGGACAGCCCCGGAACCCTGCCGGTCGGCTTCGGCGGTGACACACCGCAGATCAGCATGCGGCAGCTCCGTCGCGGCGACCGGCTGCTCTTCTACACCGACGGCCTCGTCGAGGAACACCAGAGCGGCGGGGAACAGTTCGGCGAGGAACGCCTGATCGCCACCATCGAGCGCGTCGGCCCCGCCGGTGGAGGCGTGCGGGAGATGGTGCGGGCCCTCTCCCACAGCCTGATGCGAGAGCGGGGCGGAACCACAACCGACGACGCGAGCCTCTTCCTGGTCGAGTGGCGCGGCGGCACCGCCGACCATCTCGCCAGCCCAGAGCTGTAGACCAGGGTGCAGACCCTGCACGGGGGACCACATGAAATTGTACGTCTCCGGCAACCGTTGACAGCGGGACGCCGGCCTAGTGCCACCCGGTCGGGAAGCCGTCACCGGCCGCCCTCTGCTCCCGGGCGGGCCCTGGCCCTGGCCCTGGTCCTGGCCCTGGCCGGAGTACGGTGAAAGTGCTCATCGTCGGCGGCATGCGGATTGCTTCGGGGGTGCCCCGGCTGCAGCGCATGGCCGTCCAGAAACTGCCCGGGGTAGGTGTGTTCGACATGACCGCGACCTTCGATACCGCCGCCGGCCAGCCATCGGGGCCGGAACCGCCGCTCCGACTCTCGCTGACACCTGAGGGCGCCACCCCCGGCCGGCTGGACGGGGCCTGGTGGCCCCGCTCGCACGACCTCCTTCGCGAACTTCCCTCGCTGGCGGCGGCGCTGGACCCCAAGTGGGGGCGGATCACCCGGGTCACCGTGAATCCGACGCACTGGCCGGTCATCCCCCAGCGGGTCCCGGTCGCAGGCCACGTCATCCACGTCGGATGGTTCGAACAGGAACAGGACGCGGACGAGGTGATGGTGTGCTCCTTCATCCCCCTGCGCCTGGAGCTCCTGGTGATTCCCCCCGACGCCGAGGCCTCCGCCGCCGAGTGGCTGATGACAACGGCGTCCGACCCGGCCAACACGCGCACCGGCACCGCCCTCCTGACAGCGGCAGGTGTTCCGACAGCAGACCGACCGCAGGCAGGCGGATAACGCCGGCCAGCTGCGAACAGCACCACGCTGTTCGCCGCCGGCTCCGACTCTCTTCGTGTCGGGTCCAGGTGACTGTGCCGCCGCTCCCCGTGAAGCCCTGCTCCTCGCCGGCCTCGCACGGGACGACCGGATCCGCCCCGCGGAGGGACATCCTGTGCAGGACCGGTGACGCGGCGAGCCGAGCCCGCCCTACCGACTGTGACTCGTCCGACTACTCACGTGACCACTCCGTCTCGGCCGGGGGCTCGCCGACCGGGTGTCCCTCCCAGACGCGGACCCCCGACGGCACCGTACGAGCCATCCGGACCGCCGCCGGCATCTGACCGTCACGCGAGCCCCGCCGACAGCGAAGCCGCTCCCACTGGCCTCGGGAAACCCAGACCACGGCATCGACCCGCTGCGCGTGGCTGGTCGACGGCCGACTGACCGGTCAGGGCCGGCGCCGGTCGCAGCCGGCGCCCCCTCCTGAGTGAACTGCCCGCCGCTGGGTCGCTCACGTCCACGATCCACTCGTGCGGCCGCCGGGAGGCGGAGCATCATGAGCACCAGGAGGCGACGAGCAGGGGGAAAATGGCCGATCTTCGTTGCGAGCAGCAACCCGCAGGTCCTCCTTGAGCAGGCTGAGCAGATCGTTGAAGAAGCTGCACGAGTAGCCGACCGGTCGTACGATCGTGCGAAGGGGGCAGGGTGAGCGATCTCAGGGTGATTGCTTCACGCGCGACATGCGCGGGATCGGGCGCCTGGGCACCGGGGGCCTGGAGGTGCGGATGGGCGGGGCGGCCGACCTGGAGAAGGCGGTGCCGCTGATCCGGCTGGCGGTGCAGGCGGCCTGACGAAGGCGTGAGGGCGGCTGGAGCATGGTGCTCCAGCCGCCCTTCTCCGTCTGCGGCCCGTTCGGTGTCGGCAGCCCAGGGCTCTCACCGTCACGCCTCCGGTCCGGCGAGGACGAAGTCGTCCTGGGTCGGCTCTGCGCGCAGCCGCTGGTCGGCGATCTCGGCGTAGTGCGGGGAGAGTTCGGCGAGCGGACGAGGCCGCTCACTTCACGACGCGGCCCCTCCCCGTGGCGCCGCCAGCTGGGCCGCCTTGCGGCGCTCCAGCCTGCTCTGCACGTCCGCGAAGCCGGGCCGGCCGCCTCCTTCGATGTGGCGGGCGAGCTCGGCGATGGTCGGGAAGCGGAAAAGGTCGGTCATCAACAGGCCGCCGGGGAAGCGAACCTTCAGCTCGCCGAAGACGCGGGCCAGCAGCAGGGAATCGCCGCCGAGGTCGAAGAAGCCGTCGTCCACTCCGGGCCTCGGTATCCCGAGCACCGCCGTCCAGACAGCGGCGATGACCCGCTCGGTCTCGCTCGTCGGCTCCCGGTACGTACGCCTGACTCCCAAGGACTCGGGAGCCCGCAAGGCCCCTCGGTCGACCTTGCCGTTCGGTGTGAGCGGGATCGCGGCAAGTCCGACGAAAGCCGACGGCACCATGTGCTCGGGAAGCACGGCGCGCAGCACACGTACGAGGTCGGACTGGTCGAACGCCCGCCCCGGCTCGTCGACCACGTACGCCACCAGTCGTCTGCCACCTTGCGGGTCCGTGTGCACCGCTGCCACGGCATCGCGCACGCCCGGGAGGGCCCGCAGCGTGGCCTCGATCTCGCCGAGCTCGATTCGGAAACCCCGCAGCTTCACCTGGTGATCCGTCCGGCCGAGGTACTCCAACTGGCCGTCGGCAAGGCGGCGGACGAGATCCCCTGTGCGGTAGAGCCGGGCGCCCGGGCGCCCGCTGAGCGGGTCCGGCAGATAACGGCTCGCGGTGAGCGAAGGCCGCTCGTGGTAGCCGCGTGACACGCCCTCTCCGCCGAGGTACAACTCGCCGGCGACGCCGGTCGGTACCGGTCGCAGCCGCGCATCGAGAACGTACGCCTGCGAGTTGGCGACGGGCCGTCCGATCAGGGGCTTGCCGCCGCCAGCCGGGACCAGGGCGAACGTCGAGTAGACGGTGTCCTCCGACGGCCCGTACAGGTTGTACACCTTGCGCAGTCCCGGCTGTCGGTAGGCCCGGTCCACGAGTTCCTCGGGCAGTGGCTCACCGGCGAGGTTGACCACCGCGACCCGTGGCGGCAGCGCGCCGAGCCGCAACAGCGTGTCGAGCGCCGACGGAACGGTGTTGATCAGCGTCACTTCACCGCGCGCCGGCAACGACGGCAGGAGCAGCGCGTTCCGGGCGAGGATCACGGTGCCACCGGTGGTGAGCGGCAGGAAGAGTTCGAAGACGGAGAGGTCGAAGCAGATCGACGTCGAGGCCAGCGTCCCTGACAGTTCCTCGGCCGAGTAGGTTCCCGATGCCCAGGCCAATAGGGCACGGACGTTGCGATGGGTGATCAGTACACCCTTGGGTGTTCCGGTCGAGCCGGAGGTGTAGATCGTCAGGGCGACCGCGTCGGCGTCGGCGTCCGCCGGCACGAAGGGCGTGTCGTCGGCGGCGGAGGGAGGGTCGTCACCGGTCGCGTCGAGCGACAGCACGGGACAGGCGGAGCCCGCCAGCACGCCGCTGGTCGAGTCCTGCGCCAGGACCACCGTCGGCGCCGCGTCGTCGAGGATGTGCCGGATCCGGGCGGCGGGGTAGGCCGGATCCAGCGGCAGGTAGGCCGCCCCGGTCTTCCACACCGCCAGCAGAGCCGCGGGCAGGTAGGCCGCCCGCTCGAGGCACACTCCGACGAAGGCGCCGGCCACCACGCCGGCCCGGCGCAGCCGCGCCGCGATCCGATTCGCCCGGGCGTCGAGTTCGGCGTACGAAAGCCGCTCCTCGTCGACGACCACGGCCGTCGCGTGCGGGGTCGCTGCCGCCTGCGCCTCGAAGAGGCGGTGAACCCCGCCCGCTCCCGCGATCGGAAGCTCGATCTGCGGACCTGCGGACTGGGCCAGCAAGGTGGCCTGCTCGGCGGCTCCTACCGCGGTCAGGTCACCGACCCGGGCGGGCGGGGAGGCCAGCGAGACGAGCAGCGCTTCGTAGTGCCCGAGCATCCGCTCGACGGCTTCCTCCTCGAACTGGCCCTGGTCGTAGCTGAGTTGCAGTGAAAGGTGCTCACCGGGGGCGACCGTGAGCGTGAGCGGGAAGCTGGTCTGCTCTGCCATCCGCACGTTCTCGACGTGGAGTGCTCCTCCCTGCGCCGCAAGTGCCGGGCCGCCCGGGAAGTTCTCGAAGACCACCAAGGACTCCATCAGCGGCTGATCACCCGGCAGCCCCGCCCAGCGGCGGATCTGCGCGAGCGAGACGTGCCCGTGCTCCTCGCGCGCCACCTGCGCGCTCTGCAGAGCCCGCAGCCAGTCGGTGACCAGCGCGTCGTCGTCCACCCGGACGCGCACGGGCAGAGTGTTCAGGAAGCAGCCGACGGCGGACTCCACCCCGGCCAGCGTCGGCGGACGCCCGGATGCGACCATGCCGAGCAGGACGTCGCGCTCACCGCTGTAGCAGCGCAGCAACAGCGCCCAGGCAGCCTGGATGTAGGTACTCAGGGTGATCCGCTCCCGGCGGGCGGCCGCGAGCAGCGCGGACGTACTCTCCTGGCTCAGCCGCACCCGCCGCTTTCCGTGGAGTCCCTGGCCGGGCCCGCCTTCGGTCCGCGGCCGGCCGACGCCCAGCAGGGTCGGGCCGGTCACCCCGGCAAGGGAGCGCCGCCAGTACTCCTCCGTCCCGGCCGGATCCTGTGTCCGCAGCCAGGCGATGTAGTCGCGGTACTGGGTCGCCGGACCGAGCTGCGGCGTGCTGCCCTCCCCGATCGCCCGGTAGCATTGCACAACCTCGGACAGGACGGTCGGCATCGACCACCCGTCGGAGATCGCGTGGTGACGGGTCCACAGGAAGCGGTGGCGATCCGACGCGGTGCGCACCAGCACACACCGCATCAGCGGAGCCCGAGCGGGCACGAAGTCCTCGGCTCGGTCCTGCTCCAGCAGCGCGGCGAACCGGGCCTCCTGCTCGTCGGACGGCAGCGAGGTCCAATCCTCCTCCCGCCAGGGCACGCTCACCGTGCGGCGCACGACCTGCAGGGGCTGTTCCTGGTCCAGCCGCAGGAAGCAGGTCCGGTGTGCGGCGTGCCGCTCGGTGACCTGCTCCCAGGCCCGGCGGAACGCGACCGCGTCGAAGGCTCCGCCGATCTCGAAGGACAGTTGCAGGATGTAGACCCCGCTGCCGGGTGCGAGTTGCGACCGGAGCAGCATGGCGTGCTGCATCGGCGAGAGCGGGTA
This sequence comes from Kitasatospora sp. NPDC058218, assembly GCF_042882445.1. Taxonomy (NCBI): domain Bacteria; kingdom Bacillati; phylum Actinomycetota; class Actinomycetes; order Kitasatosporales; family Streptomycetaceae; genus Kitasatospora; species Kitasatospora sp. NPDC058218. Next base: position 93,558 of record NZ_JBHVWC010000021.1, read on the forward strand.
GATGGCCTCGATGTCGTCAGTTCGGCTCACGCCGGTTCTCCTTCCTGGTCCCGGATCTCACCGAGCAGGTCGTCCAGGGACTCCTGGGTCAGCTCCACGTCGGGGAAGTCGGACGGGGCGAGCCGGATCAGGCCCGCCCGGCAGTCCTCGACCCGCCGGCGCAGCAGGTCACCGAACCGGGCGGCGAGGCCGCGAATCGTCGCCGGGTCGTGCACCGCCTCGCTGAAGGTGAAGTCCACGCGCAGTCGGCCGCCCGCGACGATTCCGTTGACGTTGAGCAGGTGCCGCCGGGTCTGCGTGGGCGCGTGGGGCGCGCCCACGGATCCGGCGGCCAGGGCGAGCAGGGCGTCATCGCTGTGCGACGTGTCCGCCTGCCCCAGGTAGTTGAAGATGATCTCGGGTTGTCGTCCTGCGGCGAGCCGGGACCTCACCGATGCGTCGGGGTGCAGGTGACGCAGCAGACCGTGCCCAATTCCCCGGCGCGGGATGCGGCGCACCTGCTCCCGGACGGAGGCCAGCCGCTCCGCAGGAGCGGCCGGAAGGTCGATGCGCAGCGGATACAGGGCGGTGAACCAGCCCACGGAGCGTGACACGTCGACGTCCTCGAAGAGTTCCTCGCGTCCGTGCCCCTCCATGTCCAGGAGTAGGGACCTCGAACCGGTCCACGGCACGCAGGCCTCCGCGAGCGCGCAGAGCAGCACTGCATGAAGATCGGCACGGTGGGCCCGAGGCACTTCATGCAGCAGCGCTTCGGTCTCCTCCGCCGTGAACTCCGCGGTGGTGGTCCGCGCGTCGGCCTCGGTGTTGTCGCCGGCGCGGTCCCGCGGCAGGGAGTGTGCCACGTGCGCGCCCTCGACCTGGCCCGCCCAGTAGTCGAGTTCTGCGAGCGTCTGCTCGGACGCGGCCTCCTGGGCGAGCCTGCCGACCCACTCCTGGTAGGAGGTGGTCTTGGCGGGCAGCTCGACCCGGCGTCCGTCCCGCAGGAGACGGTAGGCGTGCTGCAGGTCCTCCAGCAGGATCCGCCACGAGACACCGTCCACCACGGTGTGGTGGATCACGGTGAAGAGCTGATCGGTGCGGCGTCCGCCGTAACCGACGGAGACCATCGTCAGCAGCGGCCCGCGGTCGAGATCCAGGGCGCGGTGCGCGCGGTTCTGGAGGGCCGCGAGCTCCGCCGGCCAGGCTGCCGCAGGCAGTGCGCTCAGGTCGACGTGCTCGATGGGCGACCCCTCCGTCTCCGGTGCGCCGGTCCGCTGGATCCACCCGGCCGAGTCCGGGTGGAACGTGTTGCGCAGTGCGTCGTGGTGGCGCACGACAGCGTCACGCGTCCGGGCCAGCAGCTCCAGGTCGAGCGGATCCCCGACGACGTCCGCCAGCACGGCCTGGTTGTAGTGGTGCTGATCCGCCAGCCGCTGCTCGAAGAACCAGTGCTGGATCGGGGCGAGCCCGGATTCGCCCAGCAGCACGCCCTGTTCGGCTGTGGTCCGGCCGCCTTGCCGTGCCGCAGCGGCGAGTTTGCCCAGCGTCTGGTACTGGAACAGGTCCCGTGCGGTCAGGACGATCCCCGCCTGCCGGGCGCGCGAGACCATCTGGATGGCGACGATCGAATCGCCACCCAGGTCGAAGAAGTTGTCCCCGACCCCGATCTCCTCGCAGCGCAGCAGGTCACGCCAGATGCCGGCCAGGCGCTGCTCGGTCGCCGTCGAGGGCGCCGTGGCCGACTGCGCGGGCCGCTGGGGCGACGGCGGCTCCGGCAGCGCCCGCCGGTCGGTCTTGCCGCTCGGCAGCAGCGGCATGGCGTCCAGGCCGACGAACTGCGCCGGGACCAGGTAGCGCGGAAGGCGCTCCTCGAGGTGCCGGCGGAGTGCCTCGTCGTCCAGCGGCCCGGTGGCGACGACGTAGCCGATCAACCGCTGCCCGCCTCGTCCGTCATCCACCGCGACGACCGCCGCGGACCGGACACCCGGTGCGGCGGCCAGCGCCGCCTCGATCTCCCCCGGCTCCACCCGGAAGCCGTGGATCTTCACCTGCTCGTCCCGGCGCCCGATGAACTCGAGCTCGCCGTTCGACCGGTAGCGGACGACATCGCCCGTGCGGTACATCCGGGCGGCCGGGTCGGCGGCGAAGGGATCCGTGACGAAGCGCTCCGCGGTGAGCTCCGGTTGGTGCAGATAGCCCGCCGCGACGCCCGTGCCGCCGATGTGGAGCTCGCCGGGCACGCCGATCGGCACGGGGGCCCTTCGGTCGTCCAGGACGTAGACCCTGGTGTTGGACAGCGGGCGACCGATCGAGTTGCCGCCGTCGTGCACGAGGTGTGCGGTGGACCAGATCGTCGCCTCCGTCGGCCCGTAGACGTTCAGCAGGCGCCCACCGACGATCTGCGCCAGGTTCTCGGCCAGCACCGGCGTCAGGGCCTCACCACCGACCAGCATCTGGTCGAGGGAAGCGAGTCCGGTCCGCACCTGCTCGTCGGCGATCAGCACGGACGCCAACGAGGGGGTGCACTGCAGGTGGGTGACGCCGTGCCGCTCGATCATCCCCGCGATGTCCCGCGGGGCTTCGTCGTGCGCGGATCCAGCCAGTCGGCGCAGCTCGTCCAGGTGGGTCAGAGCCGCCAGCACCTCGTCAGCAGGGACGCCGAAGTCCACCAGGCAGGCGATCTCGTCGACGCCGACCTCGCTCAGGCGGTCGACCATCGCCACACAGCCGTCGGGGGTGCCGAACAGCCCGCTGGTCTCGTAGTAACGCTGGAAGGCGTGGTCGAGGAGCGCGTCGAGGTCGCCCTCGTCGAAGTCCTCCAGCTCCAGGCCGCGTGCTCGGGCGAACGGACGGACCAGGTCCACCGATTCACGCAGGTAGTTCTTGAACGGCTCGCGCACGGTGCGGCGGACGTCGTCGTCCTGGGAGACGAAGGTGTGCACCATCAGCGTGACGTGGCCGGAGCCGATGTGCCCCGCCTCCGCACGCGCGGTGCGATAGACCCGGACGGCCTCCGCGAGTTCCTCGACCGACTGACCCAGCAGATGCGTCAGTACGTTGGCACCGACGGCACCCGCGCGGCGGAAGGTCTCGGGGTTGCCGGCTGCGGTGACCCACACGGGGAGTTCCGACTGAACCGGGCGCGGCAGGGTGCGCACCTCGATCTCCTCACCCGTCCCCGAGACCGTGCGCACGGTCTCACCGCGCCACAGCCTGCGAACCACCTCGAGATCACGGAACATGATCTCCTTGCGGTCCGCGAAATTGCCCGGCGCGAGGGCGAAGTCGTGCGGCTGCCACCCGGAGGCGACCGAGAGCCCGACCCGGCCGACCGAGATGTTGTCGACAACCGCCCAGTCCTCCGCCACCCGGATCGGATCGTGCAGCGGGAGGACGAGGCTTCCGGTGCGAAGGCCGATCCGGCTGGTCACGGTGGCGAGGGCGGCCGAGGTGACGACGGGATTCGGGTACAGGCCGCCGAACGTTCCGAAGTGGCGTTCCGGGGTCCAGACGGCGGCAAAGCCGTGCCGGTCGGCCCATTGCGCGCCCTCCAGCAGCAGGCGGTACTTGTCCGGCTCACGGTCTCCGGCGTCGCTCGCGAAGTAGAACAGGCTGAAGTCCGGCGTCCGGCGCCGCGGCCCGGGCCTCCCGGCGCTGAGCACCAACTCGTCGTCAGCGAGGACGACCTTGAAGCCCCTCGTCAGAGTCCACAGCAGTTCCAGCACCGAGATGTCGAAGGTGTACCGGGTGACCGCCAGCCACGTGCCGGGCTGATCCCCGCCGAGCTGCTCGTCCATGGCCGCGAAGAAGCCGGCGAGGTTCTGCTGCCCGACCATGACACCCTTGGGACGACCGGTCGAGCCCGAGGTGTAGATGATGTAGGCGAGGTCGTCGGAGCCGCTCCGGCGGACCGGGGCGGAGTCCTCGCCGGTGTCCTGGACCGGGTCGACGGGGATCACCCCGGGGGGCAGGTCCGCCGAGCGCTCCCGGGTCGTGATCACGAAGCCGAGTCGCGCGTCCGCGATCAGGTCCTGGTTGCGCGCCGTCGGGGCGGCGGGATCGAGCGGGAGGTAGGCGGCACCGGCCTTGAGCACGGCGAGCATGGCGACGACCATCTCCACCGAACGGTCCAGCCACAGACCCACGAGCTCGTTGCCGACGGCTCCTTCGGAGCGCAGGACGTGAGCCAGCCGATTCGCGGCCCGGTCGAGTTCCCCGTAGCTCAGGCTGCGGTTGCCGTGCACGAGCGCGGTGGCCTCCGGGGCGCGCCGCACCTGCTCCTCGAAGGCGTCGGCCGCCCGGGGAGCCTCCGGCCGGCCGCGGTACCCGGCGTTCCAGCCTCGCAGCAGCAGGTCCCGCTCGGAGTCCGGCAGCAGCGTCAGCTCGCCCAAGCGCGCCTGCGGGGTCCGCACGACGGAGTCGAGCAGTTCCAGGAACTGCCGGCCGAGCCGCTGGACGGTCTCCGCGTCGAAGAGGTCGGTCCGGTACTCGATCCGCCCGGACACCCCGTGCGCGTGCTCCGTCAGGTCGAGGGTGAGGTCGTACTTGGCGACGTCTCCCCCGATCGAAAGGGGATCGAGCTGCAGGCCGCCCATCGTCAGCCCCTCGTCCGGCGCCGGTTGGTAGACGAAGAGCGCCTGGAAGAGCGGGGAACGGCCGGCGTCACGAGGCGGGTTCAACGCCTCCACGAGCCGCTCGAAGGGCAGTTCCTGGTGCGCCTGCCCGCCCAGCACCGCCTCGCGGACCCGGCCGAGCAGCTCGGCGAAGTCCGGGTCACCCGACAGGTCGGTCCGGATCACCAGCGTGTTGAAGAAGCAGCCGATCAGGTTCTCCACCTCGGCCCGGGTGCGGTTCGCCACCGGCGTGCCCACGGCGATGTCCTGCTGACCGCTGTGCCGTGCCAGCAGCACGTTGAAGGCGGCCAGCAGCACCATGAACACCGTGGACCGGTGCTCATGGGAGAGCGCGCGCAGTCCGGCGACGGTCTCAGGTCCGATCTCGATCGGGACCGACGCGCCGTCGTAGCCCTGGACCTTGGGCCGCGGACGGTCGGTCGGCAGCTCCAACGCAGCGGGCAGATCCCGCAACTGCTGCGTCCAGTAGTCCAGTTGCGGGGTCATGCCGCCGTCGTGCAGCCACCCGGTCTGCCAGACCGCGTAGTCGGCGTACTGGATCGGCAGCGGGGCCAGGGCCGGGACGCGCCCGGCGCGATGGTCGCTGTACAGCGTCACGGTCTCCCGCCACAGCAGGGCGGTCGACCATCCGTCCGAGACGATGTGATGGAGACAGAGCAGCAACACGTGCTCCTGGGGTCCGACCCGCAGCAGCTCGGCCCGGAACAACTCGTCCCGCTCGAGGTCGAAGGGCCGGGACGCGAAGGCGAGCGCCCGCTCGGGCACGTCCGCCTCGGCGGTCTCCCTCGTCGGGACCGCGAACTCGGCGGGTTCGCGGACCACCTGCCAGGGCGTCTCGTCGACCAGGACGATGTTCGTGCGCAGCGCCTCGTGACGATGCACCACCTCGCGCAGGGCGCGGACCAAGAGGTCGGGCTCCAGGTCACCCCGGATGCGAATGGCCGCCGGGATGTTGTAGGCCGCTCGGACCCCGTCCACCTCCGAGAGGACCCAGAGCCGACGCTGGGCGTAGGAGAGTGGCATCGGACCGGTGCGCTCGGCCGGGACGATCGCCTCGGTCCCGGCGTCCGCGGCCGAACGGTCGACGAGTTCCGCCAGGCTCGCCACCGTGGGTGCCTCGAACAGGGCGCTGACGTGCAGACCGACTCCGGTCGCCGCACGGATGCGGGCCACCACGCGGGTGGCGTCGAGCGAATTGCCGCCCAGCTCCTGGAAGAAGGAGTTGTCTCGGCCGACCCGCTCGCGGCCAAGGACGTCGGCCCACAGCCCCGCCAGGAGGACCTCGGTCTCCGTCGCGGGGGCGACGTACCGTGCCGAGCGGGACGCGTCCGCGTCGACCGTGGGCAGGGCGCCCCGGTCCACCTTCCCGTTCGGGCTGAGCGGGAGCGCGGGCAGTGCGGCGATCGCGGCGGGGACCATGTACTCCGGCAGCCGGAGACTCAGCCTCTGCCGCAGCCCGTCGGTGTCCACGGAGCAGCCGCGCCGCGCCGCGACGAACGCCGTCAGGCGCGTCCCGTCCGCGTCGGCCACCACCACGGCGTCCGCGACGTTCTCGTCCCGGCGCAGCTCGGACTCGATCTCGCCCAGCTCGACCCGGTGACCTCGGATCTTCACCTGGTGGTCGGTACGACCGAGGAAGACCGCGGCACCGTCGGGGCGCAGCCGGACGAGGTCTCCGGTGCGGTACATCCTGGCACCGGGCTCCGGGCCGAACGGGTCGGGCAGGAAGCGCTCAGCCGTGGTCCGGGGGCTGCCGTGGTACCCGCGGGCGAGACCGGGACCGGCGAGGTACAACTCCCCGGCCGCTCCCCGGAGCACGGGCCGGAGCCCGGCATCGAGCACGTAGGCGCGGTAGCCGGGCAGCGGTCGGCCGATGGGGACCGGTCCCCGCTCGTCCTGGCCCACCTCGTGGACCAGGGCGCCGACGGCGGACTCCGTCGGGCCGTAGTGGTTCACCACGCGCAGCCCCGGGCGCAGCGCGCGGATCCTCTCCAACAGCGCTTCCGGGAGCGGCTCGCCACCCAGCACGAGGCACCGGGACGGCAGCAGCGCCTCCGCTCCGGGCGCGTCGAGCAACGCGGCCAGGTGCGACGGCACGACCTTCAGCAGGCCCAGGGGTCGATCACGGAACCGTGCGCCCAGGGCCTCGCCGTCAAGCACCTCCTCTGGCCTGGCGAGGAACAACGAGCGCCCGGTGCACAGGGCGCCGAAGACAGCGGTGTGGCCCAGATCGGCCGCCGGTGTCGCCAGGGTGCCCAACAGCTCGTCCTCGGGCAGGGCCAATGTCGGCAGCACACCGTCCACGTAGGCGCAGATGGCACGGTGCGGTACGGCCACGCCCTTGGCCCGGCCGGTCGAGCCGGACGTGAAGATCACGTAGGCGGTGTGCTCGGGACGGACCGCCGGCTCGACCGGAGTGTCGGGCAGGCCGCCCAGCATTGCGGCATCCCGGTCCAGGTCGAGCACGGACGTCGTCCCCACCACCTCGGGATCGAGCAGACCACGGTGGGTGACCAGAACCGCCGGCCGGAGCTCGTCGAGCATGGCGCGCACCCGCGCGGCCGGTAGCCCCGGATCGACCGGCACGAAGGCCCCTCCGGCCTTGAGGACGGCGAGCAGCCCGACGACGTAGTCGACGGAGCGCTCCAGCACCAGGCCGACCGGTACGTCCGGGCCCACGCCGCGCGCTCGCAGCGCGCACGCCAGCCGGTTGGCCCGCGTCTCCGCCTCACGATAGGTCAGCGCGTCCTCGCCGCAGATCACGGCGAGCGCCTCGGGCCGCTCGGCCGCTCGGCGCTCGAACCGAAGGTGAGCGAGGGCGGGGCCGGTTGCCGATGCCCCCGCGGCTGCCCGCAGCCCGGGGAAGCCGGCGGTCTCCGGGTCATCCGCCAGGCCGAGGTCGCCGAGCCGGGCGTGCGGGTGCGAGACCACCGCACGCAGAACCGAGAGGTACTGGTCCGCCATCACCTGCACGTGGCGGTGGGAGACCTGCTGCTCGTTCCTGGCGAGCGAGACCACCAGACGGCCGTCGGCGGTCCGCGCCGCGCCGAGGTCCAGGGCCAAGCCGCCCGGCCCGGCGAGGAGGCCCGTCATGCTCAGCCGTACGCCGCCGACCCGCACACCGGCGGGCAACGCGGTGAAGGCGAAGCCGAACGGAACCGGCTCGGCGACGCGCGTGCCGTCGAAGGCGAACTGCCCGGCAGGGACGGCGGCGAGGGCCCGGTCGAGTTCCCGGACCAGCGAGGCGAACGGAAGCGCGCCGGACAGGGCACCGAGCACGGGCACCCCCGTCTCGAACGGGCCGACCACGTCGTCCAGTTCGTCCATGCCTCGGGTGTCGGACCGGACCGCGGTGACGATCTCCTCCTGTCCTGTCAGCCTCCCGAGCAGCAACTGCCAGGCACCGAGCAGCACCGCGGCCGTGCCGGCCCCGAGCTCGCCGCTCGTCCGGTCCACGGCAGCCACGAGCGCGGGCTCAAGCTCCGTCACGAGGCGCGTGGGCTCACCTGCCGGGCCCGACTCCGAAGGCAGCCTCACCCCGTCGGCGACGACGAGCTCGCGGGCGAGCCAACCGTCCATGCGCGACCTCGCCTCGTCGGTAGCGAGCTGCTCGTTGAGCCACTCCGCGGCGTCGAGGTACTGCAGCGGCGTCTCCGGCGACCCCGTGCCGCCGAGGACCGAGGCCATCTCCTCCAGGACCACCACCAGGGACCTGCGGTCGGCGAACATCCCGTCCGCCGTCACCAGCAGAACCGCTCCGTCGGCGCCGGACAACAGACGCGCCCGCACGGTGCCGGTCCACGGCTCGTCCAGGTCCGCCGCAGCCGCGCTGTCGATCGACGCCCCTGCCGCCGCGGCGTCGCCCGGCAGGCGCTCCTCGCACCACGCCAGTTCCGGGGCGTCCTCCACCGACTGCAGCGGCGCGGACAGGCCCGGCACATCGACGAGGCGGGTACGGAGCGACTCGTGACGCTCCATCACTTTCAGCAGCGCCTGTTCGAGCTGGTCGGGCGCCACCGGACCCTCGACGAGAATCCGGGCCTGCACCCGCCGTCCCGCAGCGTGCGGCCAAGCCAGCAGCTGCGGCGGTGACAGGCGGAATCCAGCCTCCGCCGTGGTGTCGAGCTCGGCGTCGTACATCGTGTGTGACTCTCCATTGTCAGCCATGAGGGCGGTTGCTGCTCGGGTCCGGATCAGTGGTCGGCCGCGGCTGCCTGGTGGCCGCGCATCATGTCGCCCAGCGCGACCACGACCTTCCGCGGCCCGACGAAGGGGCGACGGGCGTGCGCCACGAGCATGTTGTCGGTGACGAGTACGTCACCCTCCTGCCAGGTGAAGACCAGCGCTTCACGGTCCATCACCTCGCGGACCTCGGCGACCACCTCGTCGGGTATCGCGGCACCGTCGCCCCAGGAGACGTTCCTGGGCAGACCGGCCTCGCCGTAGAGGGATTCCAACGACTGCCGGGTATCGGGGTCGAGGCACGACGGATGATGCAGCGCGAGCTGGTTGAAGAAGACCGTCTCCCCGGTGCGGGGATGCGCCAGCACGGCGTCGGCGACGCGCCACGTCCGCAGCGTACCGTCGGGCAGCCAGACGAAGCTCTCGCCCGCCTCGGCGCACTTGCGCTCCACCTCCGTGCGGTCCTCCGTGTCGTAGAACCTGGACCAGCTCACATCCACCGTGTCGATGAAGTTGCGGACGTAGCGCAGCTTGCGACGCGTGAACTCCTCGGCCAGCTCCGGACGGAGGCGTTGCAGGACCCGTCGGCAGTCCACGATCGGCGTCTCGCCCCCCGCCTGGGCCGCCACGATGCAGGAGAAGAACTGCCGCATCGGCCAGGTGTGCAGATGCGAGCTCTCGTTGTGGAACAGGATCGAACGATCCTCCGGGTACGGCGTGGACTTGTAGATGCGGTTCGACTCCCCCTCCCGAGGAAGGTCCCCGTAGTCACGGAACAGCGTCGGGCACACGGCCGACGCCACCGCCTCGAACCGGTCCACCGAGCCCTGGTGGAAGCCCCGCAGCAGCACGGCTCCGTACTGGTGCAGCTGGCCGTCGACCACGTCGCGGTTCGTCCGCAGCCAGCCCACGAGGTCAACATCGGGCACGGCCGGCTCCAGTACCAAGGGCGCCCGGGGCAGCCCGGGCAGGAAGGCGGTCCTGACCGGACTGATCCGGCCGATGTCCACCGAACGGCGCCGGGCGTTGCGGAGCGACTGAAGCTTGGTGGTGTGGGAGTTCTGCTCGCTCATCTCTCGCAATCCGCTTTCGGTGTCGCTCTCCACGCGCAGCTCACCGATCCTGGTGTCCGGCGCCTCGGCGGCCTCGCGCAGCAGCTGCACGAGGTTGGTCGCCAACCGGTCGATCGTGGTCGCGTCGAAGAGTTCCGCGTTGTAGACGAAGGTGCCGACGATTCCCTGCGCCTGCTCCTCCATGAACAGGGTCAGGTCGAACTTGGTGTGCAGCGCGTCGACTTCGACGGTCTGCGCGGTGAGCCCGGGCAACGCGAGGGTGATGTTGAGCTTCTGCAGCAGGAACAGCACCTGGAACAACGGCGTATGAGCTCCACTGCGCTCCTGCCGGAGTTCGTCGACGAGCGTCAGGAACGGCAGGTCCTGGTGCGCGTAGGCGTCGAGCGAGGTGACCCTCACGCGCGCGAGAAGCTCCCGGAACGAGGGGTCGCCGTCAAGGTCCGTACGGAGCACCAGGTTGTTGACGAACATCCCGATCATCTGCTCGAACACGGCACGGGTCCGATTGGCCGTCGTGGTCCCGACCGAGATGTCGGTGGTCCGGGCGAGATGTCCCAACAGCACCTTGAAGCCCGTGAGGAGCACCATGAAGAGGGTGGCGCCCTCCTCGCGACCGAGCGCGCCGAGCCGGTCCCCCAACTCCGCCGGCAGCACGAACCGGTGGACCGCGTTGCGGATCCGCTGGGTCTCCGGCCTCGGCCGGTCCGTCGGCAGCCGGAGCAGCTTCGGCGCGCCGGCCAGCTTCCGCCGCCAGTAGCCCAACTGCTCGTCGAAGACCGCGCCGTCGAGCCACCGTCGCTGCCATGCGGCGAAGTCGGCGTACTGGTGGTCGAGCAGCGGCAGCGGCGACTCCTCACCGCGCACGAACGCGGAGTAGAGCGTCACCAGCTCCTCGACCAGCACGCCCAGCGACCAGCCGTCGGAGACGATGTGGTGGATGTTGACGAGCAGGACGTGGTCGGCCGCCCCCACTCTGAGCAGTGCGACCCGGATGAGCGGGCCCCGTTCCAGATCGAACACGCTGCGGGCGTGCTCCTGGGCGAGGTCGTCAATCTCCTCCTCGACGACCTCGCGCACCGGAAGGTCGACCGCGAACTCCTCCTGCACCCGCTGGACCGGTACGCCGTCCGGGGCGTGAACCGTCGTACGGAGCACCTCGTGCCGCTGTACGACCTCGCGCAGCGCCCTCCGAAGCGGTTCCAACTCCAACCGCCCGAGCAGGCGGATGGCCCCGGGAATGTTGTAGGTGGCGCTGGGGCCGTGGAACTGCTCCGCCAGCCACAGGGACTGCTGACCGAAGGAGAGCGGCATCAGGTCGTGCCGTGGCACGCGCAGGAGCGGAATGTCCGGATGCGCCTGCGCCCGGCCCGCCTCCTCCACCTTCCGGGCCAGTCCGGCGGCCGTCGGCACGTCGAAGAGCGCCTTGACGGCCAGGTCGACGGAGAAGCGCCGCCGGATGCGCGCGATCACCTGCGTGGCGAGCAGCGAGTCGCCGCCGAGCCGGTGGAAGTCGTCATCCGGCGCCACGGCGTCGGTGCCGAACAGCTGACGGAAGATGGCGAGGACCCCGTCCTGGACGTTCGCTGCGGCGCCGTCCGCCGTCGTCCCGGCCGCCTGCGGCACCGATCGGCGTCGGTCATCCGCCGACTCGGGGTCCGCCACCGCCTCGGCCAGGATCATCGCACCCGGCCGGCGCAGGGCCGCTCCCAGTGCGGCCGGGTTCCCGTCCGCACTCCAGCGGATCGAGACGACCTCCCCGCCGGCAACGGCGTCGAAGACGCCACCGGCGATCGCGGCACGCAAGGCGCCCGGACGGCCGGTCAGGTCGGCCGGGGGCGAGAAGAGGGCCAGCCTGCGGACGCCGGCCTCCGCTGCGGCCTGCCGCAGCGTCCGGGCCGCCGCGAGGTGCGGAGCAGCCAGGGCCGGCAGATCGGCCGCCGTCCAGTCGGTCGCGGCGTCGTCGCTCGGCAGTTCCGGCCCGTGGACGATGACGTCCACGCGGCCGAACCGGGCGGCGGCGCCGCTCAGGGCCCGCGCGACCTGGGCGGCCGAGGTCGGGTCGGCCCGGACCGGCCACACCTCCGCGCCCAGGGCCTCCAGCTCCCGCACCGCCTCGATGCGCTCGCGGGTGCTGTGCAGCATCGCTTCCGCCCGTCGGGCGAGGTGCGCACCGCGATCCGGGGAGTCGACGGTCGGCTGTTGCTGGGCAAGTACCAGACCGTAGTCGGTGACGCCTCGGGCAGCGCCCTCCCGTGGGAAGGACACCACGTCCGCGAACGGCTGCTCCCGCAACACCCGGTCCCAGGAGTCCAGCGGCACCAGCGGCGACCCGGTCCGGACCTCCTCGTCCTCGAAGAGCCACCACCCTTCGGCGAGACCCCAGAGCAGCTCGACCCAGCGCAGCGAGACCACGGCCTCGACCAGGCACAGCAGTCCGTCCGGAGCGAGCAACCCGCGCAGGTTCTCGACGGTGTGCGCGATCCGCGGCGTCGCGTGGACCACGTCGAAGCCGATCACGGCATCGTAGGAATGCGGTTCCAGGCCCTGCGAGGACGGGCTCTCGGTGATGTCGAAGACCCGGCAGTCCAGCTCGGCGAAACCGCAGCCTGCCCCCCATCGCCGAGCCCGCCGGACGAAGGAGCCACCGAGATCGGTGAAGCAGTACTCAACCTCACGCCCGTGCAGCGCCTGGCCGACGATCCGGGTCAGCTGTCCGTTGCCACCGCCGACCTCGAGCACCCGCAGGGGCCTCCCTTCGACCGAGTCGGCGAGCTTCGCCAGCACGCGTCCGAGCAGCTCGGCATAGACGCGGTAGTTGCTGGCGTCGATCAGCACGCGGAACGCGTGCTCCAGCCGCGTGGGATCTCCGTTCGGAAAGAGCACCCCGACCGCGTCGGCGTCGCCGCTGAGCGCCGCCGGGAAGTTGCGCACGCAGTGGTCGAGGAACGACAGCGTCGGTTCGAACCCGGGCAATTGCGTGGCGGCCCACTCGGAGTCGAACAGCTCGACCTGCTCGGGGCCGAGCAGGATCTCGACTCGGTCGTCGGTGCAACGGACCACCCCGTCCTCGTGCAGCACGCGGAGGAAGAAGTCGAGGAACCTCCGGAAGGCGGGCCGCAGGCGCATGCGTTCGGCGATCTCCGCGCGCCGGTGCACCACACCGGCCCGCAGATCGACGCCGGCGTCCCGCAGGGTCCGGTAGACGTGGCTGCCGCAGAGTCGGTTCAGGACCTCGCCGACCTCGTCCCGGTCCCAGCCGGAGCCCGCGGCCGCGCCGAGCTCCCATTCGAACGCGGCGATTCCGGCCGCTTCGCGGTCCAGGCCGAACGCACTCCCGCTCCCGGACACCGAGGCCAACGCGAGCTCCGGTCCGGTCATGTCGTCGAACCAGACCGGCCACTGGGCCTCGGGCGGCAGCGGCCGCCTGTCCATCAGCGCGAGCCGGGCCCCGGGCTGCTCGGCCAGCTGCCGGGCGAGGACCCGAGACGCTCCGGCCTGCCCCTCGGTGAGCAGGTAGCTCCGGCCGGAGACGGCGGCCCCGGCTGGCAGCTCCTCGTAGGACTCGGTGTGGCGCACGCCCGCGCGGAACGCGACGACCGGCCGACTCACGCCGTTGAGAAGCTCGCGGACGATCCCGTCGACCGCCGACCTCAGCTGATCGTCCACGTCGAAGCAGACGACCCGCAGTTCAGGGCGGTCGGCTGCCAGCGCGCGGGAGAAACCGGCCAGGACGGCCCGGTCCGGCGACGGCTCGTCGCCCTCGACGATCCCCAGCATTCCGTCCGCGACGAGCGCCAGCTGGATCTCCTCGTCCTCCGCGTGTGCGAGCAGCTCCTCGACCCACACGCCCGCCTGCCGCAGCTCGTCGAGCACCGTCGCCCCGTGTGCCGTGGCCGTTCCACGCCCGCACTCCAGCACGATGCGGTCCGGCAGCCGGCCCCGCGTCCGCAGGGCACTCAGCAGCGCCGCCACGTCCTCGGGACGCGCCGGGTCGAGGACGTAGCCTCCATCCTGCTCGGAGAACACCGCACCGCGACGTGCCCGGACCAGGCTCGCGCCCTCCTTCTCCAGGCGATCGGTCAACTCCTGTCCGATCTCGTCGCCGGCCACGACCAGCCAGGTGCCGGACTGCTCCGGGGCGGCCTCCGGAGCCTGACGCGGCGCGGGAGTCCAGCGACGGAGCCATCCCTGGGCCTGCACGGCTCCGTCGGCCGCAGCCGTGAGGGGGTGCGGTGCCGATGTCGTGACGGCTGCGGTGGCGGGGTCGATCCAGTGCCGCTCCCGCTCGAACGGGTAGCCGGGCAAGGGCACCCGGTGGCGACGCTGACCGGCCCAGAAGCCCTCCCAGTCCACCGACACGCCGGCACAGTACAACGCACCCAGGGCCGACAGCACGGCCCCGGCGTCCGTGCCGTCCTCGCCCACGCCCCGCCCGGAGGCGATCGCCTGCCGGGCCGGCACGCCGTTGCGGCGGACCATCGACGTGAGCGTCCGCCCCGGGCCGACCTCGAGGAAGACCTCTGCCCCGTACTCACCGGCCGTGCGGACCGCATCGGCGAAGCGGACGGTGCCGCGAAGCTGCCGCGCCCAGTACACCGGCGAGCGGATCTCCCCGGCCGTGAGCACCTGGCCGGTCAGGCAGGACACGATCGGAATCTGCGGCACGCCCAGGTCGAAGCGGGCCACGGTCTTCTCGAAGCGGCGCACCACGACGTCCGACATGGCGGAGTGGAAGGCATGGGAGGTGCGCAGCCGGCGGTGGTCGACGCCCAGGGCGGAGAGCTGGCGCTCCAACTCCTCGATCGCCGGGTACGGGCCGGAGGCCACGCACTGCCGCGGGCCGTTCACCGCTGCCAGCGAACACCCGCCCAGCATCGGTTCCAGGGCCTGCTCGTCCAGCGAAACGGCCAGCATGGCACCGCCGGGAACCTCGTTCATCAGCCTCGCGCGCTCGATGACCAGGTCGAGCGCGTCCTCCAACCGGAAGACGCCGGCCAGCGTCGCCGCCACGTACTCGCCGAGGCTGTGCCCCACGAGCACCGAGGGACGGACACCCCACGCCTGCCAGAGCCGAGCGACGGCCAGGGACACGGTGAACAGGGCCGGCTGGGTCAACCAGGTCTGGTCCAGTCGCTCCCGGGCCTGCTCCTCGTCGGTGGCCCCCGGCCAGATCACCTGGCGCAGATCCACACCGAGCGGGCCGGCTGCGAGCTCCGCGCACCGGTCGACGACCTCACGGAAGACCGGCTCACCGGCGAACACGTCGGCCAGCATCCTCAGCTGCTGGGCACCCTGACCGGGCATCAGGAACGCGACGCCGGGAGCGTCCGCCGCGAGCCCGGACAGCAGCTCCGCGGGGCGTGATCCGTCCAGCGCCCCGATCGCCCCGGCGTGGTCCCGGCACACGAGGGCACGACGGTGCGCGTGACCCCGGCGACCGCTGCTGAGCGTGAACGCGAGGTCGGGCAGCGGCGTACCCGGGTCCGCCCGGAGCGCCTCCGCCAGCTCGGCGCTCAACCGCTCCAGCGCCTCGGGCGAGCGCGCCGAGACGACGAGGAGTTGCTCCTCCCGGGACGGCCCCGAGGCGGCCCGGTCGGGCGCCTCTTCCAGCACGACGTGGGCGTTCGTACCGCCGATGCCGAACGAACTGACCCCGGCACGCCGCGGTGCCCCCTCGGGCGCGGGCCAGGGTCGCAGCTCGGTGTTCACGTAGAACGGGCTGCGTGCGAAGTCGATGGACGGGTTGGGCTGCACGAAGTTGAGGCTCGGCGGGAGCTGGCGGTGCCGCAGCGCTTGAACCGTCTTGATCAGTCCGGCGACCCCCGCGGCCACGTCGAGATGACCGACGTTGGTCTTCAGCGAGCCGATGGCGCAGTACTGGCGACGGTCGGTGTGCTCCTGGAACGCCCGGGTGAGGCCGGCGAGCTCGATCGGATCGCCCAGCACCGTGCCGGTGCCGTGCGCCTCCACGTAGCCGACGGTGTCCGGCGAGACCTCGGCGAAGGCGAGCGCCTCGCCGATCACCGCGGCCTGCCCGCCCACGCTCGGTGCGGTGAAGCCGGCCTTCGCCGCGCCGTCGTTGTTCACCGCCGATCCACGGATGACGGCGAGCACGTTGTCGCCGTCGGCGACCGCCTCGGACAGGCGCTTGAGCAGCACCAGCCCGACCCCGCTGCCGAAGCGCGTCCCTGCGGCGGCCGCGTCGAAGGCCCGGCAGTGTCCGTCCGGGGAGTGGATGCCTCCCTCCTCGTACTGGTAGCCGACACCGTTCGGCAGCACCGCGCCGGCACCGCCGGCGACGGCGAGGTCGCACTCGTAGCCCAGCAACGCCCGGCATGCCTGGTGCACGGCGACGAGGGAGGTCGAGCACGCCGTGTCGACCCCGACGCTCGGGCCGGTGAGGTCGAACTTGTGCGAGATCCGGGTCGGGGCGAAGCCCTTGTCCGTGGCGAAGAAGATCCGTTGCATACCGACCTGCTCGATGAGCTCCGGACGGCCGAGCAGGTTGTTCACCAGGTAGGAGGGGAAGCCGACACCGACGTAGACCCCGGTGGTGGTGTCCAGGGTCTCCGGGTTGTAGCCGGCGTTGTCGAACAGGGCCTGGGTGCCCTCCAGCAGCATGCGGTGCTGGGGGTCGAGCACCGCCGCCTCCATCGGCGTCAGTCCGAACAGGCCCGCGTCGAACCGGTCCAGACCGTCGAGCACCGTGGCCGCCCTGACGTACCGGGGGTCGCGGAACTGCTCCTCCGCAACCCCGGCGGCGAGCAACTCCTCGTCCGTGAGCCAGGTGACGGACTCGATCCCGTCCGCGATGTTGCGCCAGAAGCGGTCGGGATCACCAGCGCCCGGGAACCGGCCGGCCATGCCGATGACCGCGATGTGCTGAATGTCGTCGATCCTGTGTTCACTCACGGGTTGTGCCTCCTGCGCTGCTGCCGTCGGACGGCGGCCCTCTGCTTGCCCGCCCGGTCGTCGACCCGCTCGCGCTCGGTGCCGGCTGCTCCGCCGTCCGAGCCCAGACGGCCGGCCAGCGCGGCGATGGTCGGGTAGGTGAAGATGTCGACGAGCTCGATCGGGCCGAGACCGACGCCGCCGATGCGGGCGTGCAACTTGGCGGCGAGCACGGAGTGGCCGCCGATCTCGAAGAAGTTCTCGTTCACGCCCACCGAGTCCCGTTCCAGCAGCTCGGTCCAGATCCGCTGCAGCGAGCTCTCGACGTGGTTGCGCGGCGCCACGTACTCGGCCGGTGCTGCCGAGGGCGCCTCGGCCGCGAGCCGGACCAGGGCCTTGCGGTCCGTCTTGCCGTTCAAGGTCAGCGGCAGGCTGTCGCGTTCGACGAACCGCGAGGGCACCATGTGGGCGGGCAGCAGGCCACGGACATACGTCCGCACGCCGGCCTCGTCGCACGCCGTACCCGCCCGGGGAACGACGAAGGCGACCAGCAGGGTGTCGCCGTCCCGGGACTGCGGGGCGACCACGGCACACTCGGCCACCTCCGGGTGCGCGCCGAGCACCGCCTCGATCTCACCCGTCTCGATACGGAACCCCCGCACCTTGACCTGGTGGTCGAGTCGGCCGAGGAACTCCAGCCGCCCGGCACCGAGCGGGCGCACCAGGTCACCGGTGCGGTACATGCGCGCACCCGGCAGATCCGAGAAGGGATCGGGCAGGAACTGCTCCGCGGTCAGTCCAGGCCTGCCCCAGTAGCCGCGTGCCACACCCGCGCCGCCGATGAAGAGCTCACCGGCTACCCCGGGCGGCACCGGCCGCAGATGACGGTCGAGCACGTGGAGGGTGGTGTTGGCCAGAGCACCGCCGACGGTGATCCGGCCCGCCTCGCCGGCCTCCAGCGGCTGCACCGCCGACCACACGGTCGTCTCGGTCGGTCCGTACATGTTGAAGAGCTGCTCGACACCGGCCTGGCGGAGCCGTTCCGCCAGGTCGGGCGGTACGGCATCACCGCCCACCAGGACCGTGCGGAGCGAGCCGAGGCAGTCGGCGCGCTCCTCCAGCAGTACGCGCGCGTAGGCCGGAGTGCACTGAAGGTGCGTCACCTGGTGCCGGTCCAAGGAGGCCGCCACACCCTCGGAATCAGCGGGTTCCAGCAGCCGCCGTACACTGGCCAGATGCGGCAACGTCGACAGCGCGAGTTCGTCGTCGACCCCGAAGTCGACGAGGCAGGCGATCTCGTCGACGCCCGCGCCGGCGAGATCGCCGACCATGGTGGCGCAGTGCTCCGGTGTGCCGAACAGCGCGCTGCTGCCCGCGAAACGCTCGTACGCGTGCTCGACGATCAACTCCCGGTGGAGAACCGGATCCAGCCCGAGCCCCTTGGCCAGACCTTGCATGAGGTCGATCGAGCTGCGCAGGTAGTTCTTGAAGGGCTCCCTGACCACCTCACGCACCACGTCCGGATCCGGGTGGACGAAGGTGTGCAGCATCAGTGTCACCACGCCCTCGTCGTGCCCCGCCGCAGCTCGGGCCGCACGGTACACACCGATCTTGCGAGCCAGCTCCTGAACGTTCTGCCCCAGCAGATGGGTGAGCAGGTTGACCCCGGCCGCACCCGCCAGACGGAACGTCTCCTCGCTCCCGGCGGCAGTGGCCCAGACCGGAAGCTCGGGCTGGACCGGTCGCGGCAGCGTGGCCACCTCCACCTCGGCGCCGAGCCCGTTCGCCCTGCGCACGGTGTCGCCGCGCCACAGACTGCGCACGGTCTCGATGTCCTCCCACAGCCGCTCCCGGCGGTCGGCGAACCGGTCCGGGGCCAGCACGAAGTCGTCGGGCTGCCAGCCGGAGGCGAACGAGAGTCCGACCCGCCCGTCGGAGAGGTTGTCGACGGCCGCCCACTCCTCGGCGACCCGCAGCGGGTCCTGCAAGGGCAGCACGACGCTGCCCGCCCTCAGCGCGACACGCTCGGTCACCGCCGCGACGGCACCGGCCAGCACGGACGGGTTGGGGAACGAACCGCCGAAGGCATGGAAGTGCCGCTCCGGCAGCCACACCGAGCGCAGTCCGTTGGCGTCGGCGAACCGCGCTCCTTCGAGCAGCATGCGGTAGACGTCACGCCCACGGCGTTCGCCGGAGTCCGAGGCGAAGTAGAACAAGCTGAAATCGACCGGCCTCGACGGCGCGGAGCCGCTCGACCGGGTGTGCGGCGCGGGGGCCGACCACCGGTCCGTCTCCACGACCACGCGGTACCCGCGGCACAAGGTCCACAGCAACTCGACGACCGAGATGTCGAAGCAGACGCTCGTCACGGCCAGCCACGTCGGCTGTGAGTCCGCCTGCCGCTCGCCCACCGAAAGATCCATCCCGGCCAACAGATTGGCGACGTTCCGCCGAGTGACCATGACCCCCTTCGGTCGACCGGTCGACCCCGAGGTGTAGAGGAGGTAGGCGAGCGCGCTCTCCGGGACGGCCCCCGGCGACTCCGACGCGCCATCGGCGGCCTCGTGTTCGGCCGCCTCGCGGGCGAGCACGTCCAAGGCGACGGTCTCCCCCGCGTACTCGCGGAGGGCCTGCGCCCCGGCCCGGTCGACGAGGGACAGGGCTATCCCGCTGTCCTCGGCCATGTAGCCGAGGCGATCGGCCGGGTACTCCGGGTCCAACGGCACGTAGGCCCCGCCGGCCCGGGCCACGGCCAGCATGGCCACCACCAGATCGACCGAGCGCTCGGCGCACAGGCCGACGCGCACCTCCGCACGGACCCCACGCCCCCGCAGCGCCGCGGCCGTGCGATCCACCCGCCGGCCCAACGCGCGGTAGGTGAGCGACTGCTCACCACAGACCAGCGCGACCGCGTCCGGGGTCCTCCGCACCTGGGCGTCGAACTGGTCGGGCCAGGACAGCCCGGTCAGCTCCACCGTCGGCCCGCCGGCCTCCGCGTGCAGGGCCCGTTCAGCGGCGTACGACAACACCGGCAACGTCGAGACGCGCCGGTCCGGATCGGCGGCGACTGAGTCCAGCAGGCTCAGGAAGCCCTCGGCCAACCGCGCCGCGGTCGTCGGCTCGAAGAGGTCGAGGTTGTAGGTCCAGGTACAGACGTAGCGCCCGCCGGTCTCCTGTACCGCCAGAACCAGGTCGTAAGGGGCTCCACGCTGTCCGGAGGCGGCCAGCGGCTCGATCGGCAGCGCAGGGCGACCGGCCCTCGCCTGCTGCCAGACGTACATCACCTGGAAGTACGGCGAACGACGGGGGTCCCGCTCCGGATTCAGGTGCTCGACCAGCAGCGGGAAGGGGTACGGGTGGTCGAGCGCCCTCAGCAGCGTGTGCCTCGTCCGCCCAAGCAATCCCGTGAAGCCGGGATCGTCGCCGAGCCGGGTGCGCACGACGACCGGGTCGGCGAAGAAGCCGACCGTGTCCTCCGTACCGGGCGTGTGCCGGTTGGCGGCCGGGGTCCCGACCACGATGTCGTCGGATCCGGTGTGCTTCTGCAGCAGCACCTGGAGGGCGGACAGAAACAGCATGTTCGGCGTGGCGTCGGCTTCACGAGCGATCCGTCCGAGGGCGGCGCTGAGGCCGGGCTCCAGAACCAGCGTCAGGCGCCCACCGCCGAACGTCTGCAGGGACGGGCGAGGACGGTCGAACGGCAGTCGTACATCGGGGAGGTCGGCGAGTTGGTCACGCCAGAAGTCCAGGCTCCTCGACGCGTCCGGACCGGACAACCACCGTTGCTCGCGTCGCACCTGCCGCGCGAAACCCTCCTCGTCCGGACCGGCCGCCGGCGCAGCCGTGCCGGCCCGGTAGGTGGCGAGCCACTCCTCGGTGATCACATCGATGGAGCGCAGGTCCGCCGCGATGTGGTGCAGCACCAGCACCACGACCGGACGCTCGTCATCCGGGCCGGTCCGGACGAGCGCCGCCCGCAGCGGCACGTGCCGTTCGAGATCGAATGGGAGGTCGGCGAACCCCTCGGCGACCTCCTCCGCGAGCTCGGACGCCGTGGTCTCCTCCCGGAGAACCGACTCGGGGACCTCACGGACCCGCTGCCGCGGCTCGCCGTCGTTCCAGAGAAAGCTCGTGCGGAGGATCGCATGACGATCCATCACCGCTCGGAGGGCGGCGTCCAGTCGCACGGCGTCGAGCACCTCGTCGGCGCGGAAGACGAGGGCCAGGTTGTAGGCGACGCTGTCCGGGGTGAGCCGCTGGTGCAGGAGCAGGCTGCGCTGACCGGCGGTGAGCAGGCCGGTCGAGTCCGGTCCGGCCTGCCGACGGAGCTGCGCCACAATCTCGTCCCGGCGCTCCCGCACCCGGGCGAGCAGATCCGACGTCAACAGCTCTTGCGGCCCCCGGCACTGAAGTCGGTCGTCCTCCAGGAAGAGCCGGATCCCCAGCGCCTCCGCCTCAGCCATGAACCCGCGGACGTCCTCGACCATCGCCGCTCTCATCTCCCCGTACTCGGCCATCAGCCCAGGTCCACCTGGATGTCCACGCTCCCGCGCCGCGGTGCGTGCGCGGTGGAGCGCAGCAGGGCGGCGCACTCCGCCACCGTGTGGACGGTCGCCAGGTCGGCCAGCGTCAGCCGGTACCCGAGACGCCCGTCGAGATCCGCCAGGAGCCGGGCAGCCTTCAAGGAATCACCGCCGAGTTCGAAGAACCGGTCGCGCAGACCCACGCGCTCGATCTCCAGGACCCTGCTCCACGCGTCCGCCACCGCCTGCTCGATCTCGTCCCGCGGAGCCTCGTAGGCGGCCCGGGCCCGGTCCTCGGGTGAGTACTCGCCGGACAGGTACGCGGCGCGCACAGCAGACCGCTGCAGCTTCCCGCTGGAGGTGCGCCGAATACCGCCGCGCGGCACGAGGACCACCTCTCGAACGGCCACCGAGTGGTGCTCGCCGACTCGTTCCCGCACCGCCGCGGCGATGGCCCGGCGCTGTTCCGGGGCGATACGCCCGGCCGCCTCCAGCGCCAGCACCAGTTCCTCACCGCGGTCGCCGCCGACCGAGAACGCCACGCACCGTCCGCTGCGAACGGCGGGGTGCGCCTCCTCCGCGGTCCGCTCCAGGTCGTGCGGGTAGTGGTTGCGCCCGTGCAGCACGATGAGGTCCTTGACCCGACCGGTGACGAACAACCCGTCCGGTCCCGCGAATCCGAGATCACCGGTACGCAGGAACGGGCCCTGACCCGTTGCGAGGCTGCTGCGGAAGACGAACTCGGTCTCCTTCTCCTTGCCCCAGTACCCCTGCGCCACGCTGGGCCCGCTGACCCAGATCTCGCCCACGGTGCCCGAGGGCACGGGCATCCGCCGGACCGGGTCGACGATCTCGACGCGCTGACCGGGATCGGCACTCGGGCCGCATCCCACGATCGTCCGGGCCGCACCGTCCGCCACCGCCTCGCGCACCCGGTGGCATTCCAGCTCCGCCGGGTCCAGCCGGGCCAGGCTCGCACCTCCTGGCTGCGCCGCCACCACGAGCGTGTTCTCCGCCAACCCGAAGGAGGGGTAGAAGGCGTCACGACGAAAACCCGCCGGGGCGAAGGCCCGGGCGAATCGCTCCAGCGTCGCGGCGTGCACCGGCTCGGCACCGGAGATCGCCACTCGCCAATGGCTCAGATCCAAGCCGCGTACCGCGTCCCGATCGGCCTCGGCGGCCCGGGCGGCCATTTCGTAGCCGAAATTCGGAGCCGCACTGACGTATCCCTGGTAGCGGGACATCGCGCTCACCCAGCGCAACGGGTCACGGAGAAATGCGAACGGCGCCATCAGGTGTGCGCGCCCGCCGCAGTAGAGCGCCATCATGATTCCGCCGATAAGGCCCATGTCATGGTAGGGCGGGATCCAGAACACGCCGTTCATCCGCCCGGCGATACCGTAGGCGTCCCGCCCGGCCCGCAAGTTCTCCAGCAGGTTCCGGTGCGACAGCATCACGCCTTTCGGCTGCCCGGTCGACCCGGAGGTGTACTGGAGCGCGGCCAGGTCCTCGGGATCGGTGCCCGGTTCGGTCCAGGCGTCGGCCCACTCGGGGGGAACCGAAGAGGAGACGATCCACTCCACCCCCGCAACCGCATCCCGCAGCGAACTGCCCGACACCCCGGCGAGTTCGTCGACCAGGACACAGCGCGGCGCCGCGTCGGCGACGATCGCCCGCACCCGCTCAAGGCCGCGGTTGAGCTTGGTCGCCTCCGGCGGATAGGCCGGCACCACGACCGTACCCGCCAGCAGGCTCCCGAAGATCCCGACCACGTAGTCCGGCCCCGGCTGATTCAGCACCAGCACCCGATCGCC
This sequence comes from Kitasatospora sp. NPDC058218, assembly GCF_042882445.1. Taxonomy (NCBI): domain Bacteria; kingdom Bacillati; phylum Actinomycetota; class Actinomycetes; order Kitasatosporales; family Streptomycetaceae; genus Kitasatospora; species Kitasatospora sp. NPDC058218. Next base: position 116,654 of record NZ_JBHVWC010000021.1, read on the forward strand.
GGGGCCCGCGTGGCGCTGGATCCGCGCGGCGACGGCCCTGGACCGGCGTTCGAGTTCACGATTCGTCAGCGGTTGTTCGTTCCAGTTCCTCCGATCGGCGAAGCCGTCGAGGAAGGCATAGGTGACACCATCGGGATCGTGCTCCGCACGCCATCGGAGCAGGCCCCCCAGATCGCGCACCATGGGACCGGAACTCTGCTCCGACACGGCCTTGCCCCTTCCTGAAGACGCCATTGCCGGTCAGGCTATCGACGCCCGCTGAAGCGTCCGTGAGATTCCACTGCGGATCAGTGAAGCGCCACTGCGCGACCGCAGGTCGGCGGGCTTCACTCGCTGCCGGCGGCCACCCGAATGTGACGGTGCGCCTGCTCCGTTGTCTGACAGGCGACTTGACCCACATCACCGATCCCGGTCGGCGGTTCGGGCTAGCATGACGGACATACTCCCTCGCCAGCCTGCACCGGGGCCTTACGACGCCTCTCGGACTGCACGTTCCTGCCTGCCGCTCCACGGTGTCTCCCGGTCGCGCGGCGGCTTCCCGGCCACTGCCCCGGGTGTGCAACCCCGACGGACTGCCTGGGAGATCATTCCAGTGAGTGACAGAGTCATGACAGAGTGTGGCGATCACATCCACGAGAGGAACGATGTAGTGCTGGGTCGACTCCTGAGTACCTATGCGCGCCCCCATCTCAGCTCTGCTGCGCTGGTCGTGGCCCTTCAACTCATACAGTCCTTCGCTGCGCTCACGCTGCCGGCGCTCAACGCCGACATAGTCGACAACGGCGTGGCCAAGGGTGACGGCAGCTACGTCCTGCGAGTCGGCTCGGTGATGCTCGCTGCCACACTCGTTCAGATCCTGAGCGCGATCTCGGCCTTCCACATCTCCGTGCGGACCGCCGCCGCACTGGGACGCGACCTGCGGGTCGCCGTCTTCCAGCGAGTGCAGGAACTGTCGCTCCGGGAGGTCGGGCGCTTCGGCGCGTCGTCACTCCTCACCCGAACCACCAACGATGTGCAGCAAGTTCAGTCGCTGGTGCTGATGCTCCTCATGATGATGGTGACCGCACCGATCATGGGCGTCGGTGGTGTGCTGATGGCGTTCCACCAAGACGTGCCGATGTCCCTGCTCATCGTGGTGACCCTGACCACGCTCGTCCTCGCCTTCGTCCTGATCCTGCGCAGGATGGGCCCGCTGTCCGCCTCCCAGCAGAAGCTCATCGACCAGGTCAACCGCACGCTGCGCGAGCAGATCGCCGGCATCAGGGTGGTCCGGGCGTTCGTGCGGGACCAGCGGGAAAGCGAACGGTTCGGCGCGGCCAACACCGAGCTGAGGGACATCGGGTTCCGGCTCGGCCGGGTCCAGGCATTCATGAACCCGAGCGTCCTGCTGATCATCGAGTGCTCGAACATCGCGGTCCTGTGGTTCGGCGGCCATCGGGTGCACGCCGGCTCGATGCAGGTCGGCTCGATGCTGGCGCTGCTCAACTACCTGGTGCAGATTCTGCAGGCAGTGCTGCTGGCCACCACGGCCTTTCAGATCGCCCCACGCGCCAGGGCCTGCGCCGAGCGCATTCAGGAGGTGCTGGTCGCCGAGCCCAGCGTCAAGCCGCCACGGATCCCGGTCGTCGAGCTGGAGTCAAGGGGGCTGCTGGAGCTCCGCAACGTCGTCTTCCGCTATCCAGGTGCTGAGCTGCCTGTGCTGCGCGGCGCCGACCTGGTCGCCCGCCCTGGCGAGACCACCGCCATCATCGGTTCCACCGGCAGCGGCAAGTCGACGCTGCTCAGACTGGTGCCCCGGCTGTTCGACGCCGACTCCGGCAGTGCTCGAGTCGGCGGTGTGGACGTGCGCGACCTGGACCCGGGTCTCCTGGCAAGCACGGTGCGCCTCGTCCCCCAGAAGCCTCACCTGTTCTCGGGTACGGTCGCCTCCAATCTTCGCTACGGCGCCCCGGACGTCGGCGACGAACAGCTCTGGCGGGCTCTTGAGGTCGCGCAGGCCCGCGAGTTCGTCGAGGCGCTCCCCGGCGGGCTGGATCATCCGATCACCCAGGGCGGCCGAAACCTCTCCGGAGGCCAGCGGCAACGACTGGCCATCGCCCGCGCTCTGGCTGCCTGTCCGGACATCTACCTTCTCGATGACTGCTTCTCGGCCCTCGACCACGCCACTGACGCAGCCGCGCGGCGAGCCCTGGCGCGTGAGACCGAGAACTCGACGGTCGTCATTGTCGCCCAACGGGTGTCCACCATCCGCGACGCGGATCGCATCGTCGTCCTCGACGAGGGGCAGGTCGTCGGCACCGGCACCCACGCCGAACTGCTCCGCACCAACTCGACCTACCAGGAGATCGTCTCCTCCCAACTCTTCGAGGAGGAAGCCGCGTGAGCACCGCCAACACCGCTGCCCGGGTGACGAAGGGGGCCGACAACAAGCCGCTGGCCTTTCGTCGCTCCGCGCTGCGCCTGCTGGGCACCATGGGGCCGGATCGCCGTCTTGTCGCCTTCGCCCTCCTGGCCGCCGGCACCAGCGCCGCGCTGGCGGTGACCCTCCCCCGGCTGCTCGGCCACGTCACCGACCTGATCGTGACGGGAGTCCCCGGTCAGCGGGGGGTCGATTTCGGCAGAGTCGGCGAGGTGCTGCTGGTCGCCACCAGCGTGGTGCTGACCGCTTCGCTCTTCGCGCTCGCCCGCGGTCGGCTCGCGCAGCGCGCCTCGCAGCTCACGGCTCACCGGCTCCGGTCGGAGTGCCAGGCCAAACTCGCCCGGCTCCCGCTGAGTTACCTCGACGGTCAGCCTCGCGGCGAGGTGCTGTCCCGGGTCACCACTGACGTCGACAACATCGCGCTCACCCTCTGGCAGATCCTCACCCGGCTGATCAACTCGGTGCTCCTCGCGATCGGCGCCCTGACGATCATGCTGTGGATGTCCCCGCTGCTCACGCTCTGTTCGCTGGGAACGATCCCCCTGGCCGCCGTACTGACCAAGTCCTTCGCACGGCGTGCGCGGCCACAAGCCGTCCGCCAGGGGGACGCCGTCGGTGAGCTCAACTCCTATGTCGAAGAGATGTACAGCGGACACGAACTCGTGAGGACGCACGGCGACTCGCAGACCGCGGCCGAGGCGTTCTCCAGGCGCAACGAAGCCGTGTACCAAGCCGGCTACCGCGCCCAGTTCCTGTCCGGAATCATCGGGCCCGCCATCGATTTCATCGGCTATCTCAACTTCGTGGTGGTCGCCGTCCTCGGTGGCCTGCAGCTGTCCTCCGGAGCCATGACGATCGGTTTGCTGCAGGCGTTCATCGGCTACACGCTCCAGTTCAACAACCTCATCGGACAGATGGCCTCGCTGACCAACATCGTCCAGTCCGGGGTCGTCTCCGCCGAGCGAGTCTTCCAGCTGCTGGACAGCGAGGAGCAGGACCCGGATCCGCACTCCCCCGAGCGGCCGCACCGGATCACCGGGCGGGTGGCGTTCGAAAAGGTCTCGTTCAGCTACGAATCGGGCAAGCCGGTCATCGAGGAGCTTTCACTGACTGTCGAACCCGGACAGACCGTCGCCATCGTCGGCCCCACCGGAGCCGGAAAGACCACCCTCGTGAACCTCCTGATGCGGTTCTACGAGACCACGGACGGCAGCATCACACTGGACGCCACCGACATCCGCCTCATGAGCCGGGAGGAGCTGCGTTCCCACATCGGGATGGTGCTGCAGGACACCTGGCTGTTCGCCGGGACGATCGCCGACAACATCTCCTACGGTGTGGCCGGGGCCTCCCGCGAGGAGATCGTCGCCGCCGCTCGGGCCACCCACGCGGACCGGTTCATTCGCACCCTTCCTGATGGCTACGACACCGTTCTGGACGAGGACGGCTCGAACCTCAGCGCGGGCGAGCGGCAGCTCGTGACCATCGCACGCGCCTTTCTGCTCCGCCCCGCTCTGCTCATCCTGGACGAGGCCACCAGCTCGGTGGACACCCGTACCGAGATGCTCTTGCAGCGCGGCTTGGCATCACTGCGAGAGGGCCGCACGAGCTTCGTCATCGCGCACCGGCTGTCGACCATCCGCGACGCCGACACGATCCTGGTCATGGAGGCGGGCCGGATCGTCGAACAGGGAAACCACCACGAGCTGCTGGTCGCGGACGGTTCCTATGCTCAGCTGTTCGCCGCCCAGTTCACCCGCGAGTCGGTCCCGGACTGAGGCAGCCTCGTCGAAGCCGTACTTCATCCCGGCGTAGTGAGATTTCACGGGCACTTCAGTCGGCATCCGTAACGTGTCCGTGGAGCGTAGCCGCCGCGTGCCGGAGAAGGACTCCATTCCTGGACAGCCGAATCCGACATCGAGTCACGGCCTACACCACCCTGCCCCTCAACCCGTCCGACAGCCACTGGTCGCCGGCCACCACCGCGGTCGGCACCCGGGCGCGAGGAGGCGCCCGCGGTGCGTGAAGCCTCGTCGGCACGGAACCACAGCAGGAACAGAAACGAGCATCCAGTGAGGGAGTCGGCTGTGACGTCGATGTACGACCGACCGGAGTCGGTGAGCATGAACTACGTGGAGCCGAGGACGCCGGCCGAGCGGTCGGTGGTGGCGGCGCTCGAGGAGGTGCTGGGAATCAGCCCGGTCGGAGTCGACGACGACTTCTTCGACCTCGGGGGTGACTCCCTGGCGGCCCTTCAGGTGGTGGCGCGGGTGTCCGAGGAGCTCGGCGTCGACCTGCCGCACCAGATCATGCTCGACGCCCCCACGGCGGCTAGCGTGGCCGCCTTCGTCGAGACGTCCGGGGCGACGAAGGAGCGCGGTGCGTCGCTGGTCACCATCCGTGAGGGAGACACGGCCCGAGCGCCGTTCTTCCTGCTGCACCCGGTCGGCGGAAGCGTGTTCTTCTACCGGGAACTGAGCCGGTTCCTGCCCGCGGAGCTACCGATCCTCGGTTTCCAGGCTGCAGGTCTGCGTGACGGGGCCGAGCCCCTGGGCACCGTCGAGGAGCTGGCCACGCGCTACGTGGAAGAGCTGCGCGGGGTACAGCCGACCGGCCCGTACGCGCTCGGCGGAGCGGCCTTCGGAGGTCTGGTGGCGCTGGAGATGGCCCAACGGCTGCGCGCCGAGGGGGAGGCCGTCCGTCTGCTCTCGCTGTTCGACACCCCCGGGCCGGGGCAGATGCCGCCCGACCGGCACGGTGCGCTGACCGACGAGGAGGCCGACGCACTGCTGACCGAGCGCATGGCGGCCGAGGGGCTGGCATCGGTGGACGACACCTACGCCCGCCAGATCTTCGAGGTGTACCGGACCAACGTGAAGGCCCTGCACGCCTACCGGCCAACCCCGTACCCGGGGGAGATCGTCTACTTCCTCGCGCAGGAGCGCCGGGAGGGGATCGACCCGACCCGTCCCGACCAGGCCTGGACCGAGCTGGCCCTGGGCGGGCTGGACACCCGCGTCCTCCCCGGCGACTACAGCGAGATGTTCGGGCCCCGCAACGCCGAGGCCGTCGCCCGGGTGCTGACGACCAGGCTCGGGCTGGACGGGATATCCAATGTCCGATGACGCGGACATCGACTGCGACGTACTGATCATCGGGGCCGGACTCGCCGGGGGCTCGCTGGCCCGCCAGCTGAGCCTTGAGCAGCCCGACCTGGACGTGGTGGTGGTGGACAAGGCCACCGAGTTCCTGCCGGGCATGGACGAGCCGTCCGGGGAGGAGTTCTCCAACTACGCGAACCGTGTGCTGCGCATCGGCCCCTACCTGCGCAAGCACCACCTCGTGAGTTCCGGCATGCGGTACTTCTTCGACTCACCCGGCCGGAATCTGCCGATCGACCGAATGTCCGAGATCGGCGGCCGGACCCCGCACCCCATCCCGACGTACCTGATCGATCGGCCGACGGTCGAGAAGGCCCTGTGCGAGATGAACCGCGAGAAGGGCGTGCGCGTCCTGCTGGGAACCGAGGTGCTGCCCGGCGGGCCGGGCGGTGCGATCTCGCTCGGCGGGGACCACGGGCACCAGGTACGCACCACCGGCGGAACCATCCGGTGCACGTGGCTGGTCGACGCGGCCGGCGAGGAGTCGCCGATCGCCCGCATGCTGGATCTGGCACCGGAGGACGACCGCAACCCGATCGGCGCCGCCTGGGGGCGTTTCGACGGCTGCCTGTCCCTCGACGACCTCGGAAGCAAGCCGTGGCGCGGGCGGGTTCCACACTGGGGCCGCGGTGCGTCGCCGGCGTACTTCATGTACCGCGGCTACTGGATCTGGCTGATGCCGCTGTCCGAGTCGCAGTACAGCATCGGCGTCACGTTCGACCGGCGGCACGTCAGCCCTCCGGTGGCATCCGGCGAGGAGCTGCTCGGTTTCCTCCACGAGCACCGGGCGATCGCTCAGGTCCTCGGGCCGCGTCCGCGGCTGGAGGGCTTCGGGACACAGCGGAGGTTCTCTCGCTTCGCCCGGGAGCAGTTCTCCTTACAGCGTTGGTTCCTGACGGGGAACGCCGGCACCGTGCTCGACCCGATGTTCGCCGCCTCGTCCTGGATGTTCACCGAGAACAACAAGCTGATCGGCGAATTCATCAAGTCCGACCGGGCCGGCCGTACGCACGAGCTACCAGGCATGGTGCACCACTTCCACATCCGGATGCGCAGCCGGTTCAAGAAGCTGCTCAACTCGCCCGGCCACTACCTCTCCCGGGGTTCCTTCGACGCCTGGTCCGCATGGTTCGCCCTGCGCCAGCGGGTCTACTACAACCGCATCGTGCCGGATGCGCTGGAGGACCACCGGATCCTGCTCCACTTCAGCCGCACGCACGGCACGGACTGCCAGTGTGACGAGCAGGTGCTGGCGGGAAAGCTGGCCCGGCTGCTGGAGTCCGCCGATCGGCTCACCGAGGAGTTCGTCGGGCTGATCGACCGTCAGGAGGCCTTCCATGCCCGGAACCAGGGGATGTTCCTGGACTCGCGGTCTTTCGACCAGGACGAGGTTCTGCTCGGCAAGGTCTTCGGTCGGCGCGACTGGACGGCAGAGGTCCCCGCGGACGAACGGACCTACGAGATCTTCTGCCGCACCCTGGTCCGCCGGCTGACCGAACTCTCCGGCAAGTCCTGGGACGAGGCTGGTTTCAAGGCGGCGTTCGCCCCGGACTGGGACAGCCTCCAATCGCTGGAGGAGATGTACCGGGAAGCCGCCGCATGACACCTGATGGATCGGTACGACCGGGCAGAGCAGACAGCGCCGAAGGAGAAGGGGACCATGACTGAGGACGAGACCGACGCCCAGTACCGAGTCGTCGTCAACCACGAGGAACAGTACTCGATCTGGCTCGCCGACCGGGCCAACCCGGACGGCTGGCGGGACGCGGGCCCGTCCGGCTCCCGGGACGAATGCTTGCGGTGGGTCGACGAACACTGGACGGACATGAGGCCGCTGTCCCTGCGTGGCGGCCAGGGACAGCCCTGACCCGATCGGTCCCGATCGGAAACTCTTTCGCAGCCGACCGCCATGTCCCATCGGCTGACCGAGCATCAGTCCTGCATCTCGGGGCAGCCGGACTTCACCGCCGCTCCAGTCGCCGACATTAGGGTGCTTGTCATCTTCCTACGTGAAACGGATGTCGTCGATGAGCATGGAACACGTCGCCGTCGTTGGGCTCGCTCTGCACGTACCGGGTGCCGACAACTACGCCGAGTTCTGGCGGAATCTCGTGGCAGGTACCGAATCGATTTCCCGCCTCAGCGATGACGACGTGATCGCCGTGCACGGAGATCCATCCGTAAGCGAGAATCCTGACCTGGTGAAGGCCGGCGGGGTCCTCGACAGGATCGATCAGTTCGACCCGAGCTATTTCGGCTTCACCGATCGCGAAGCCGAGCTGATGGATCCGCAGCAGCGCATCCTGCTCCAAACGGCGGTCGAGGCGATCGAGGACGCCGGATACAGCACGGCTGGGGAGAAGTCGGCGATCGGTGTGTTCGTCGGAGTGGGCCGCAGCGGCTACGCCATGCACCACCTGATGCCCCGAGCGGATCTGCTCGCGTCGTTCGCACGGCAGATCTCGCTGTTCAACGACAAGGACTACGCGGCCACGCAGATCTCCCACCGGCTCGGTCTGACCGGTCCCAGTATGACGATCTCCACAGCCTGTTCCACGTCCCTCGTCGCGGTGCACCAGGCTTGCAATAGTCTGCTGGGTTTCGAATGCGACACGGCCCTGGCGGGCGGTTCGAGCATCAATGTCCTGCAGAACGGCGGTTACCTGTACCAGGAGGGGAACATCTTCTCCCCCGACGGGCACTGCCGGGCCTTCGATGCCGAAGCACGCGGAACCGTTGGTGGGAGCGGGGTCGGCGTCGTGGTGTTGAAGCGGCTGTCGGACGCGTTGCGTGACGGGGATTCGATCCGGGCCGTGATCCGCGGCTCGGCCGTGAACAACGACGGGTCGGACAAGGTCGGCTTCACCGCACCGAGCGTCAACGGCCAGGCCGCGGTGATCTTCGAGGCCCAGCAAACGGCCGGGGTCGACGCCGGATCGATCGGCTACATCGAGGCGCACGGGACCGCGACATCGCTCGGAGACCCGATCGAGGTCGCCGCGCTGACGGCGGCGTTCCGGGAATCGACCTCGGAGACGGGGTTCTGCGCACTGGGATCGGTGAAGTCGAACATAGGACACCTTGACACCGCCGCCGGCATTGCGGGTTTCATCAAGGCGGTCCTGTGCGTCGAGCGGGGCGTGATCCCCGCGAGTCTCAACTTCCGCTCCCCCAACCCGCGCATCGACTTCGAGAACAGCCCGTTCTTCGTCAACACACACCTGCGCGAATGGTCCGGACCGTCCCCCCGCCGCGCGGGCGTCAGCTCCTTCGGACTCGGCGGAACCAACTGCCACATCGTCCTGGAAGAACCACCCACCACAGCACCCGACCACCCGAACACCGACGACACCACCCCGGGCCACCACGTGGTCCTCGCCTCCGCCAAGACCGCGCGCTCACT